>DATMSG010000119.1:0-31343 GCA_035565515.1 Devosia sp. | reverse complement strand
GGTTCCCTTGAGTGCCTCCATGGTGAGGCAATCGGTTATAAGAACGCCATCGTAGCCGATGTCGCGCCGGATGAGATCGCAGACGGCACCGGAGACGGAGGCGGGGTGATCCCCATCGACTTTCGTAAAGACCAGATGCGCCACCATGGCCCAGGGGGAATCCTTGAGGGCGATGAAGGGGCGGAAATCGGTTTGCCTGAGATCGTCGACTTCAGCATCGACCACCGGGCAATCGAAATGCGGATCGACGGTGACGCGCCCATAGCCGGGAATGTGCTTCATGATCGGCATGGAGCCGACTTCGAGCATGGCATCGATGACGACGCGGCCCATTTCGATGACGAGATCGGGATCGTCGCCAAAGGCGCGTTGGCCGATGACATCGTGGGTGCCCTTGCGGGCAAGATCGACCACGGGCGTCGTGCCGCTGCCAAGGCCAAGTTCGCTCATCATCGAGCCCATGGCGCGAGTCGAGAGGCGCATGGCGCGCTTGCCGGTTTCGAGATCCTTGCGGGCGAGGGCGCCGAATTGCCCAAGGCTGCGGAACAGTGGCCAATTGCCATTGTCGAGGCGCTGCACACGGCCGCCTTCCTGGTCGATATAGACCGGGGCATCGTCGCGGCCGACCGCTTCCTTGAACTGGTGGACGAGGCGCTTGATCTGCTCGGGATTGTCGAGATTGCGCTTGAAGAGGAAGAGGCCGAAGGGATTGGTCTCGCGGAAGAAGGCGATCTCGTTGGCCGAGAGCTCATATCCCGGCATGCCGACGAAAAGGGCGAGAGGCGTCGTGGTCATGGTCTAGTTTGCTTCCGGCTTCTTGATGCGCAGCAGGCCCTGATAGATGTCTTCCTTGTCCGAGGGGATAGGCATGGCGCCGGCCGCCTTGACGTAGAAATCGACGGGACCCGCCGAACCAATGACGGCATAGGCATAGCCATGGGCCTTCATGGCGGCGAGGGTGTGGTAGAAGAGCGCGAGGCCGATATTCTTGCCGCGCTGGTCTTCCGAAACGCCGGTGGGACCGAAAAAGCCGCGCGCCGTCGCGTCATAGCAGGCAAAGCCGACGAGCTGACCATCGACGGTCGCAATGAGGCAGCCCGGCGGCTGGTGGGCCATGGCGGCGCTGACTTCGCTGACCCAATATTCGGAAAAATGGGTGCGCACCCAATCCCTAATGATGTGCTGCTCGGGCGGCAGGGCGACGCGAATGGTCGCTTCGACGCCCTCGACGCGGGTGCGGAGGTCGTCGAGCTTGCGGCTATAGAGATTGACGAGCAGGTCCATATGTTTTGCGCCGCTCCCTACCGGCTATGGTCGCGCAACGGCAGTGTTACGTCGGGGCGCTCTCGGCCCTTGCTTTCACCCCTGAAACGGCGGCCCCGCTTTCGCGGGGATGACACGGTGAAAATCAAAGGACGGTGCGCGCCCGTGAAGTCACTCTCGTTGCTGGGAGAGGATGCTAGGAGTGAATATTCCAAGTGTCAACGATACGAGGAATATTCTATTCCTTAAATTTCCGGGCTGTGGATGGAGCGCCGGATGATCGGCGAATTAGCCGTGTGGTGGCGCGCATTTAAACAGCTTGGCGCGATAAAATTCTGCCGCTCCCGCTTTTCGAGGCAGGGCTGTGCACCATCTGGCGCGACTATTTAGGCGGCTAGATGGTAATATAATATTCAAACGGAGATAGAGGATGGAATGTAATATTCCGCGCAACTACCAGCCGTAATCGAGTACCGTCAGGGTGCGCGAGCGGCCTTCGTCGAGCCATTCGATGGACGAGTTTTTCCGCATGCCGATCAGTGCGGCACCGACGGGGCCGAGAATGGGCACATTGCCGCGTTCGCCAAAGGGACGATTGGGATAGGTGAGCCGGCCGAGGCGCACCTGGCCGTCATCGAGCTGGAACATGACGCGCTGGCCCATCGAGACCCCGGCGGGGTCCCAAGGGTCGCAGACCGCCGCCCGCTTCAATTCGCGCTCAAGATAGGCCGAAACATAGGGCATGGTGTCGAACGAGCGTTCGGCCAGTACCATGACGCGGTTGTAATCGTCTGAGTTGATGAGAATTTCGGGCAGGGGAAGGGAGGGGAACACGACGGCTGGACCGGGAGAGGGAGGTTTCACGATATTCCGGCTGGAGAAATGCACAGTCAATAGGCGAGAAGAATATATTATGGTCAACAAGTGTCAGGATTATTGACCTAAGCAATCTGATATGGAAGTTTGCTGCTGCATTTTTATGCACAATGCACATTTCATGATCGCAAGGAACCATGATGTCCGACGACACCCTGCTAGATCGCGCTCTTCTGCGTCTCGAAGAGGCCGCCAACCATCTCAAGATCGACCAGGACGTCATCGAAAAACTCAAATATCCGCGAGAAACCACCAAGACGCGGCTCCTGATCCGCATGGACGATGGCTCGCGAAAATCGTTCCTCGCCTGGCGCTGCCGCTATGACGATACGCGCGGGCCGACCAAGGGCGGCATCCGTTTCCATCCCGATTCCACGATCGAAGAAGTCGAGACGCTCGCCTTCTGGATGACCTTCAAATGCGCGGTGATGAACCTGCCCTATGGCGGCGGCAAGGGCGCGGTGCGGGTCGATCCGCATGAGCTCTCCCGCTCCGAACTCGAGCGCCTGTCGCGCGCCTATGTGCAGGCCTTCGCCAATACGATCGGGCCCGATCGCGATATTCCGGCGCCCGACGTTTATACCAATGCCATGATCATGGGCTGGATGGCCGACGAATATAACCAGATCAAGGGCGTGGTTTCTCCCGGCGTCATCACCGGCAAGCCGATTGCGCTCGGCGGTTCGCTCGGCCGCAACGATGCGACGGCGCGCGGTGGCTTCTATCTCGTGCGGTATCTGGCGACCGAGCTCGGGCTTGCCAGGGACCACACTGTCGCCATTCAGGGCTTCGGCAATGCCGGTCAATATTATGCGCGCCTGACGGCGGCCGACGGCAATTCGGTGATTGCCGTGTCGGATTCGGCCGGCGCCATCTATCGCCCCGGCGGTCTCGATGTCGAAAAGCTCATCGCAGGCAAGGAAGCCGGCCGCCGCGTCGCCGACATGGCGTCCGAACTCGGCGCCAAGGTCATCTCGGCCGACGAATTGCTGTCGGTGGAGGCCGATCTGCTCGTGCCGGCCGCGCTTGAGGATATGATCACCAAGGACAATGCCGGATCGATCAAGGCCAAGGTTCTGCTCGAACTCGCCAATGGTCCGGTCACCCCGGATGGCGACAAGATTCTCAACGACAATGGCGTTATCGTCCTGCCCGATATTCTGGCCAATGCCGGCGGCGTGACGGTTTCCTATTTCGAATGGGTGCAAAACCGCCAGGGCTATTATTGGGACCTCGAAGAGATCCATGCGCGCCTGCTCAAGATCGTCGAGCGCGAGGGCCGCGCGGTCTGGGATATTGCCCAGTCCCGCAAGGTGTCGGCGCGCTCGGCCGCCTATATCCATGCGCTCGGGCGTCTCGCCAATGCCATCGAGGCCCACGGGACTCAGCCGTTCTTCGCCGGCTAGGACCTCGATCCAATTGCGCCCTGGCCTCGCGCCGGGGCGTATCTATTTACTGGCATGGCTGGGCAGAATTGGACGGAGGTTGTAGAGGGGAGACCTCCACGTCGCGTCGCCCGGCGCGATCCATCACTTCTGGACGCATCATGACCTATCGCGCTGCTCCCGGTCGCTACGAGACCATGCAATATCGCCATGCCGGCCGCTCGGGCCTGAAATTGCCGGTCATCAGCCTCGGCCTCTGGCAAAATTTCGGCGGCGCGCGCGATTATCCGTCGGCCTTCGAAATGCTGGGCGCGGCGTTCGATGCGGGGATCACCCACTTCGATCTCGCCAATAATTACGGGCCCCCTCCCGGCTCGGCCGAGGAATTGTTCGGCCAGGTGATGGCGCGCGATTTCAAACCCTATCGCGATGAGCTGATCGTCTCCTCGAAGGCCGGCTACCAGATGTGGGACGGACCCTATGGCGAATGGGGCAGCCGCAAGAACCTGATTGCATCCGCCGACCAATCCCTGAAACGCCTCGGCCTCGATTATGTCGATGTGTTCTATTCCCACCGCTTCGATCCCAAGACGCCGCTTGAAGAAACCATGGGTGCGCTGGCAACGCTCGTCGCCCAGGGCAAGGCGCTCTATGTCGGCATTTCCAACTATCCCGAAGCCGAAACCCGGCAGGCCCACGCCATTCTCAAATCGCTCGGCGTGCCCTGCATCCTGCATCAGCCGAGCTATTCTATCCTCAATCGCTGGATCGAGGACGACAGGACCGTGGACGCCTGCGGGGAACTGGGTATCGGCATGATCGCCTTTTCGCCCCTGGCGCAGGGCGTGCTGTCCGGCAAATATAATAGCGGCGACACCGCGGGCGCTCGGGGCACCAGCAATAATCCATTTCTCAAGGCCGACCGGATCAAGCCCGAAACGCTCGACGCGGTTGGCAAGCTGGCGGCTATCGCGCGCGCTCGTGGTCAGACGCTGCCGCAGATGGCGCTGGCCTGGGTGCTGCGGCGGCCCGAACTGACCTCGGCGCTGATCGGCATCCGCACCCTGGGCCAGTTGCAGGACAATCTCGGAGCACTCGACAATCTCAGTTTTGCACCCGAGGAAATCGCCGAGATCGACGCTGCGACGGCAAACGGCATGACGCCGGGACATCCGCGCTGGTGGTAGGCGCGAGCGGGGCAAGCACCCCGTTCTAAGTCCCCGCCGTCACGCTCCTAGGAGAAGATTGTCGATGAGGCGCGTATTGCCGAGATGGGCGGCGAGGGCGAGGAGGCAGCCATTGGGGCCGATCGTTTCGAGCGGGGCAAGGCTGTGCCGGTCGCGAACTTCCCAATATTGAACCGCGATGCCGGGTTGATCGGCCAATAGGGCGCGGCCGATGGCTTCGAGCTTTTGGGCATGGCGTTCGCCCGCGTCATAGACTCGGGAGGCGGCAACCAGGCTCTGATAGAGCAGTGGCGCGAGGGCACGCTGGGCGGGGTCGAGATAGACATTGCGCGAGCTCATCGCCAACCCGTCCCGTTCACGCACGATAGCGCCGCGGACGATTTCGACGGGCACATTGAGATCCCTGACCATGCGCTCGATCACCGCGCATTGCTGGGCGTCCTTTTGCCCGAAAAAGGCAAGATGGGGCTGGGTCAGATTGAAGAGTTTCAGCACCACCGTAGCGACGCCGCGGAAATGGCCGGGGCGCAGGGCTCCGCAGAGCGGCAGGGAGACGGCTTCCTCGACCACGAAGGTGGAATTGTCGGCGGGGTAGACCTCGCTGTGTTCGGGCAGGAACAGCGCACCGACGCCGGCCGCTTCGAGCATGGCGATGTCTTTCTCGATCGGCCGGGGATAGCGCGCGAGATCTTCGTTCGGGCCGAATTGCAGCGGATTGACGAAAATGCTGGCAATGACGGTGTCGCAACGCGTCTTGGCCAATTCCATCAGGCTGATATGGCCGGCATGAAGTGCGCCCATCGTCGGCACGAGGCCGAGCCGGGCGCCGGGCGGCAGCGCCTCGCGCCAGGCTCGCAATTCGGAAATCGTACGAAGAATTTTGGTCATATAGGATGTACCGGATGTGTGGGGTGGGCCTTCAGGCGGCGCCAGCCCGCTTCTGAGATGCCGTGGCCTTGGTCTCGGCCACATAATCGGCCACGGCAGTGCAGACGAGGCCCGCGGCGTTCGCCCTGGGTTTGGCGAAGCTCGGTGCCGGGCGTGTGTTGAGACCGATGAGATCGTTAATGACCAGCACCTGACCGGCGCAATCGGGGCCGGAGCCAATGCCGATAGTGGGGATCGAGAGTTCGGCCGTGATGGCGCGCGCCAGTTCGGGAACCACGCATTCGAGCACGATGGCAAAGGCGCCGGCCTCCTGGAGCGCGCGGGCTTCCTGCGCCAGACGGTCCGCAGATTCGGCGGCTTTGCCGTGTGTATAGTAGCCGCCCAATTGGTGCACGGCCTGGGGCATGAGCCCGATATGGGCCATGACGGGTATGCCATAATCGGTCAGGCGTTTGATGACCGGCACCATGGCAAGGCCGCCTTCGATCTTGACCGCCTGAACCCCGGTTTGCTGGAGAATGTCTACCGCGCTGCGCAGCGCCGTGTCCGGATCGGTGGTCGTGCCAAAGGGCATGTCGCAGACAAGAAGCGCGTGTTCCGTGCTGCGCGCCACGGCGGCAGCGTGGCGGATCATGTCGTCCAGCGTGACCTTCAGCGTCGTTTCATGCCCGAGCACGACATTGCCCAGGCTATCGCCGACAAGAATGATGTCTACGCCCGACTGATCGACGAGCGCGGCCATGACGCTGTCATAGGCGGTTAGCATGGCGATGGGTTCGGCGCGCTGGCGCAGCCGGCCGATATCGCGCGTGGTCAATCGCTTGGTTGCTGTCGGGACTGACATCGTGGTCTCCACGGCTGTGCTTAAAACCTGCGTCCATGGACGCGACGCGTTGATACTCGGACATCAACACTTCTCCCAGCCCTATATAGGTATTATGGGGCCGCGATGTCCAAGCCGAGGTCGAGAATTGGCGCGCTATGGGTCAGCCAGCCGGCAGAAATAATGTCGACGCCGGTTGCGGCGATGCCCGGGGCAGTCTTTGCCGTGACGCGGCCGGAGGCTTCCTTGATGGCGCTATTGCCGATGCGGCGGACGGCTTCGCTAAGGGTTGGGATATCCATATTGTCGAGCAGGACGGCATCGACGCCGGCGGACAGGGCCTCGTCCAACTGATCGAGCCGGTCGATTTCGACCTCGATTTTGGCCAGATGGCCGACTGCGGCGCGGGCGCGCTCAATGGCGATACGCACGCCACCGGCTATGGCGATATGATTGTCCTTGATCAGCATGGCATCGTCGAGCCCGAAACGGTGATTGGCCCCGCCGCCAGCCCGCACCGCGGCCTTTTCGAGCGCGCGGAGGCCGGGTGTGGTTTTGCGTGTGCAGGCGATCCTGGCATGGCCATGGGGGCGCACGGCTTCGACCAGTTCGGCCGTTGCGGTGGCAATGCCGGAAAGGCGGCAGAGGAGATTGAGCGCGACGCGCTCGGCACCGAGAATAGCGCGTGCGGGACCCGAGACACGGAGGATGGTATCCCCGGGAGCGAGCCGGCTGCCGTCGGGCCGCAACACCGAGACCGTGATGGACGGGTCCATGAGCGTGAAGGCGAGGCAGGCGAGATCGACGCCGCTGACGACACCGGGATCGCGGGCGACGATGGCGCAATGGGCCATGGCCTCGATGGGGATGACGGCATCGCTGGTAATGTCGCCGGTGCGGCCAAAATCTTCGAGGAGAGCCGCGCGCACGATCGGCTCGGTAATGAGACGGGGCAGGGTCAGGGACGAAAAAGTCTCGTTCATGCAAAAACATCCATGGCTTCGATCCGGCTTTCGGCCAGTTCCCGGGCGCTTTTCAGGGCCTGGGCAAGCGTGAGTTCGGTATGGCGCGGCGTGTTCGACAGGTGTGGGTGGTCGGCTCTTTGGTGGGCGCCGCGGCTTTCGCGGCGGCGTTCTGCCGAAACGGCGATGAGCAGAGCGACAAGCGCTGCATCGGCACCCTCATTGGCCTCGAACCAGAAATTCCGCACGGCCCGCTGTAGCCCCGCGGCATCGCGGAGAACGCCGACATCGCGGTCCATCTGGCGGCGGAGGCTGTCATGCGCTGCCCCGGGCGACGCCGGTCTATGGGCAGGCGCCTGGCATGTGGTTTCGGGGGCGGCATGGCTCTTTATGTCTTCGGCAATCCATTCGGATTGGACCACGGCCTCGAGAAGGGAATTGCTGGCCAGCCGATTGGCGCCGTGGAGGCCGGTGGAGGCGACCTCGCCGCAGGCCCAGAGGCCAGGCACCGTGCTCTGGCCAGAGGCGCCGACCTTGACGCCGCCCATATGGTAATGCGCCGCCGGCCTGATCGGGATCGGCTGGCTGGCCGGGTCGAGGCCCGCCGATGCGCAGAGGGCGGAAAAGCCGGGGAAGCGGCGGTGCACGGTTTGGCCGAGGCTGGGGCGGGTATCGAGAAAGACCGCCTCGCCAGCGGCAATCTGCCGGAAGACGGCGCTGGCGACGACATCGCGCGGGGCCAGTTCGCCGCCCGGCAGGGCCGACATGAAGCGTTCGCCCCTTGCATTGACGAGAATGGCGCCTTCCCCGCGCAACGCCTCGGTGGCGAGCGGCATCGGGTCCTGTCCGATCGCCATGGCCGTGGGATGAAACTGCACGAATTCGAGGTCGCGCAGCACGGCGCCGGCGCGGGCAGCCAAGGCCAGCCCAGTGCCGATGGCGGTCACGGGATTGGTGGTATGGGCATAAAGCCCGCCAATGCCGCCACTTGCCAGCACCACGGCGCGGCCGGGCAAGAATATAGCGTCGGCCGCCTGGCTGGGCCGGTAGACAACCCCACCGACACGGCCATCTGCCGTCAGCGCGAGGTCGAGCACTTTTCCTTGAAACATGTCGATGCAAGGCGTGGCATGCACGGCCTGGATCAGGCCGTCAATGACGCGCCGACCGGTGCGGTCGCCGCCGGCATGGACGATGCGCCGGCGCGAATGGGCGGCTTCAAGGCCAAGGGCGATTTCGCTGCCATTGCCGGCCAGGTCGAAACCCACACCCTGCTGCAATAGCCAGGCGATGGCGGCGGGGCCCGCTTCGGCAATGCGCCGGGTGACCGCGGGATCGCCGAGCCCTGCTGCGGCGGCAAGAGCATCCTCGGCGTGGAGGTGCGGGTGATCGTCATCGCCAAGCGCGGCCGCTATGCCCCCTTGCGCGAGGGCGGTGGCCGCGTCTCGCCCCAGCGGGGAGGCGGCAATCACAATGACGGGCAGGGGCGCAAGGCGCAGGGCTACGGTGAGCCCCGCAATGCCGCCGCCGATGACGATGACTGGGTTTTCGCGCATATCCGTGGCCTCAGACGACCGCCAGCATGCGTTCGACCGCGGCGCGCGCCCGTTCGGCCAAAAGCGGATCGATATGCACCTCGTGCCGCTCCATTTCGAGTGCCGAGCGGATATTGCCCAGCGTGATGCGCTTCATATGCGGACACAGATTGCACGGCTTGACGAATTCGACGTCGCGGAACTGCTGGGCGAGATTGTCGCCCATGGAGCATTCGGTAACGAGCGCGACGCGCTGCGGGCGCCTATCGGCAACGAAATCGGCCATCATCGCCGTCGAGCCGGAAAAATCGGCCTCGGCCACCACTTCGGGCGGGCATTCGGGATGGGTCATGACCGTGACGCCGGGATAACTCTCGCGTACGGCGCGAATGTCCTCGGGCGTGAAGAGTTCGTGCACTTCGCAATGGCCGGCCCAGGTAATGACTTCGATCTCGGGCGCCTGCGCCGCGATATTGCGGGCCAAAAATTCGTCCGGCAGCATGATCACCCGGTCAACCCCGAGCGAGCGGATGATTTTCAGCGCATTGCCCGAAGTGCAGCAGATGTCGGACTCGGCCTTCACGGCGGCCGAGGTGTTCACATAGGTGACGACGGGAACGCCGGGATGGCGGCGACGCAATTCGCGCACATCTTCGGCGGTGATGGATTCGGCCAGCGAGCAGCCGGCGCGCGTGTCCGGAATGAAAACGCGCTTGTCCGGATTGAGCAGTTTTGCCGTCTCGGCCATGAAATGCACACCGGCCACGACGATGATATCGGCATCGGTTGCCGCGGCTTCGCGCGCCAGAGCCAGGCTATCGCCCACGATGTCGGCAACGGTGTGGAAGATTTCCGGCGCCTGATAATTGTGGGCGAGGATGGTGGCGTTCTTCTCGTGCTTGAGCCGCAGGATCGCTTCGACATCCACGGCCAGAAGCGGCCATTCGAAGGCGGGAACATGGTGCCGCACCCGATCGTAGACGAGGGGCAGGGGCATCCGGCCGGCCCTGGATTCAGATACCTGCAACGCACTATCTCCTAATATACTCAATTTGAGTATTAGCGGTCAAAACGAAACCGGCGTCTCTGCGCCGGTGAAGTTATGCTAGAGCTGAGTATAAGGGTGCGTCAAGCGCTAATTCGATGGGCGCTTGGTGCTCGAAAGGCGCAGGCCCGGCGAGGGGCGCTCCAGCAGCACCTCACGACGAAAACGCACGAGCCGCGCCGGGCGGCCGCCGGTTTCAGTCTGGACCTCGCCAGTTTCCTCGACCAGGCCCTGGGTTTCGACCAGGCGGCGGAAATTCTGCTTGTGCAGTTTTACTCCGGAAAGGCCCTCGACGGTCCTTTGCAGGTCGAGAAGGGTAAAATTCTCGGGCATGAGTTCAAAAATCACCGGGCGATATTTGATCTTGGCACGGAGGCGGCCCAGCGCCGTGGCGAGGATGCGCCGGTGGTCGAGCCCCATGGGATGATCGACCACGGGACAGGGTGGCGGCGGCTCCCCATCCCGCCGCGCCTCGCGCACAAAGCCGGTCTCGTAGAGCAGTTCATAGCGATCGAGCACCAGCTCGTCGCTCCAGCTATCGCTCCCCAGTCCGAATGCGAGGGCGGCGCGCCTGTCGCGCAGGATACCGGCCTGGGCCGGGCTTTCCGCCGCCCAGGCCTTCAAATAGGCCTCGATGCCGTCAAGCGCCGCGGGCCGGCCCTCGCGCCAATCCTCCCAGGGCAGATAGGTATAGATATTTTGCCAGCGGGCAGTGCTGCGCGCCGACGCCCGCAGGGCGCGCACCAGGGCGAGATAGGCAATCGAGAGGGCGCGGCCGCTGCGGACCGGCATGTCGATGCGGTCGGCATCGCCAAAGGTATAAAGCTGTTCCACATAGCCCAGATGCAGGTCCGTCTGCTGGCTCACCCAGGCCCGCAGGCCCGCCTCGAGCGTACGATGCCCTGATTGCAGCGGGCCGGCGGGCAAAGTGTCGGCCGGTGCGCCCGCACGCACCAGAACCTGGGGCCCATCCACGCTTGCGGCAATGATTACGGCGCTGAGTTCGGCAAGGAGGGCCAGACCTTCAACGTCGGATTTGGCATTGCTTCTATCGGGTTGGGATGAAGGCATTTTTCCAACTTGCATGGTATGGATGCACTATCACGGAGAAGCCGGTTTTGGGCAAGTTTCACCGATCAAGGCGTGCACGCCTTTTCCCACCGGTGTATGACAAAGCCGCTTCATTCGCGTGATCGCCAACTTATCTCCGGGACCATGGCCAAAGACGATACTCTCGCCAACCAGATCGCCAGGATATTGGCCGACCGGATCATCACCGGAGCGCTCGAGCCGGGGGCACCCCTGCGGCAGGATCACGTCGCCGAGGAGTTCGGCGCCAGCCATGTGCCGGTGCGCGAAGCCTTCCGGCGGCTGGAGGCGCAGGGGCTGGCGGTGAGCGTGCCGAGGCGCGGGGTACGGGTAGCCGGTTTTTCGCGCGCGGAAGTGCGCGAAGTCGCTGAAATGCGGGCGGCGCTGGAGGTTCTGGCGCTGCAAAATGCGGCACCCCACCTGACACGCGCCATTCTCGACGAGGCGCAGGAGATCAACGACGAGGGCGACAATGCCCCCGACGTGCAGGCCTGGGAGCAGGCAAACCGCAAATTCCACCGGACCCTGCTGGCGCCCTGCGGCATGCCGCGGCTGCTCAAGGCCATCGACGATCTGCAGGCGGCCAGCGCGCGCTTTCTCTTTTCCGGCTGGAGCGCCGAGTGGGAAGCGCCGACCGACCGCGACCACAGCGCGATTCTTGCCGCTTTGCGGGCCGGGCAGGTGGATAATGCCGGATTGATCCTGAAGCGGCACGTACTCCTCGGCGGGCGCTCTCCCCGGTAAATCACAGCTCATTTTCGGCCGAGGAAACGCGCGCCCTTGCCAGGGCGATCTATCTATGGATTCATTTAGCGATAGATAATCAAAATTATCTATAATTATGAAGGAGCCATAGATGGTCACTGATAAATCCACCGCGCCGGCTTTGATCGGCATCCAAGACAAACCTCTCCTCTGGCAGGCGGGCGCCGTCGTCGCGGGCACGCTCTTCCTCGCCGCGGCCTCCTATGTGGAAGTGCCGCTGGTGCCGGTGCCGGTCACGATGCAGACGCTGGCGGTGACCCTGATCGGAGCCGTTTATGGCTGGCGCCTCGGCGCTCTGACCGTGGTCGCCTGGCTGATGGAAGCAGCGCTGGGCATGCCGGTGCTCTCGGGCGGCGCAGCGGGCGCGCACCATTTCGTCGGGCCGACCGCAGGTTATCTCTTCGCCTTTCCGCTCGCCGCCGCCTTGACCGGATGGCTTGCCGAGCGCGGTTGGAATGGCAATCGCCCCGCACTCGCTTTTTTGAGCATGGTATCCGGCAATGCGATCTGTCTGGCTCTCGGCAGCCTCTGGCTCGCTCTTGCCATTGGCCTTGAAGACGCATTCACCTTCGGCGTTCTGCCGTTTCTTGTCGGCGGCCTGCTCAAATCGGCATTGGGCGCGGCGCTGCTCTATGTGCTGGCCCGCAGGCAAGCTGCGAAGCGCTCGTGACCATAAGGCTGCGCCCACATCATCTCCTTTGCCTGCTGACCTATGCGGGCAAAGGATATTCGGCCGAGTTCACGCGGAATTATGATGCCATCGCCCAGCGCTTATCGGCGGGCGAAAATGTGCTGATTGTCGATGGGCCAGACGATATCTGCTCGCCGCTGCTGGACGATGCGACCGCGCATTGTCGAAACGATAGCGTCATCGAGCGCGACGCTAAAGCGGCTGACGACGTGGGCCGGGTGATAAAAGCGCCGATCAGACCCGGCGATCTACTCGAAATCGGACCCGAACGGATTGCCGCCTGGCGGATGGCATTTCGTGCTGGGCAGACACGCGCAGCCTGCTCCGGCTGCGAGTGGAACGAGTTATGCAGTGTGATAGCGTCGGATGGCTTTGCCGGGACGCTGGTGAACTAACCGGAAGGCGTTGGCGAATAGACCTCGCCAACGCCGGGTTGGCTCAGTCCTCTTCGACGAACACTTCCTTGCGCTTCCGGCGGATCGAGGGGAGGACCGCGATCAGCACGGCAAGGAGCGCGAGACCGAGCAGGGTTGCCGAGATCGGGCGTTCGAGGAAGATCATGGGATCGCCGCGCGAGATGATCATGGCGCGGCGCAGATGCTCTTCGAGCAAGGGCCCGAGGACGAAGCCGAGCAGGAGCGGGGCCGGTTCGCAGCCGAGGCGGATCAGCACATAGCCGACAATGCCGAAGAAGCCGATGGCAAAGACGTCAAAGATGTTTTGGTTGATCGAATAGCAGCCGATACAGGCAAAAAGCACGATGGCCGGGAACAGCGCGCGATAGGGAATGGTGAGCATTTTCACCCAGAGCCCGATCAGCGGCAGGTTGAGCATCACCAGCAGCAGATTGCCGATCCACATCGAGGCGATAATGCCCCAGAAGAGCGCCGGCTGGTCGTTGATGACATTGGGGCCAGGGGTAATGCCCTGAAGAATGAAGGCGCCCACCATCAGCGCCATGACCGGGTGGGCGGGAATGCCAAGGGTCATGAGCGGAATAAAGGAAGTTTGCGCGGCGGCGTTGTTGGCGGATTCGGGGCCGGCCACGCCTTCGATAGCGCCGTGGCCGAATTCGGCGGGGTTCTTCGAAAGGCGCTTTTCGGCCGAATAGGAGGCGAAAGACGCCAGGATATGGCCGCCACCGGGGAGAATGCCGAGTACGGAGCCAAGCGCTGTGCCGCGGATAACCGGAGCGATGATGCGCTTGAACTCTTCCTTGCCCAGCCAGAGATTGCTCACCGACTTGACCATGACATCGCGCCCCTTCTCGTTTTCGAGATTGCGCAGGATTTCGGCGACGCCGAAAATGCCGACAGCGACGGAAACGAAGTTGAGGCCGGAATAGAGCTCGCGAATGCCAAAGGTGAAGCGCGGCGTGCCGGTGTAGATATCCTGGCCGACCATGCCAAGGAGAAGGCCGAGGACGATCATGGCGAGGGCCTTGAGGATCGATCCATGGGCCAGCGCAATCGAGACGAGAAGGCCGAGGACGATCAGCGCAAAATATTCGGGCGCCCCAAAATTGAGCGCCGCCCGGGCAAGCGGCGGGGCAAAGAAGGCGAGGAGCAGCGTGCCGACCGTGCCGGCAAAGAAGGAACCAAGGGCGGCCGTGGCGAGGGCATGGCCGGCCCGGCCATTCTTGGCCATCTGGTAGCCGTCGATGGCCGTCACCGCCGATGAACTTTCGCCGGGCAGGTTGATGAGAATGGCGGTGGTCGAGCCGCCATATTGGGCACCGTAATAGATGCCGGCGAGCATGATCAGCGCCGCCGCGGGCGACAGGGAGAAAGTGATCGGCAGGAGCATGGCGATGGTGGCGGTGGGGCCGATGCCAGGCAGTACGCCGACCAGGGTGCCGAGCAAGACGCCGATGAAACAATAGAGAATATTGATGGGGTCGAGGGCGACGGAGAAGCCGAGGCCGAGAAAGCCGATAATATCCATGTGACGCTCCTATTGTCCCAGCCAGGGCCCGAACCAGGGCACGGTCATGCCGAGGCCGATGACGAAGATCGCGGTGCAGAGAACCGTGAGCCCCACGGCTAGAAGGGCGGCGAAGAGGGGAGAATTGAGCCGGCTGGCCATCGCCGAAGCGAAGGCGGCAACGAAGACCACGGGCACGAAGCCGAGGCCACGAATGGTGGCGCCGAAGAAGATCACCACGCCGATAATGAGCACAATGCCGCGCCATGACGGCGGCAGCGGCTTTTCCCGGTCCGGTTTCTGCCAGCCCGTACCCGCGACCCCGATGCCGAGCGCCGCGAGCACGGCGCCTAAAAGGAGCGGCATGAAGCCCGGCCCCATGCGGAAGGGCGTGCCGACCTCATAATTGAGTGCCTCAAGGGCGAAATAGGCTCCGGCGAGGACGAAAATGCCGCCGGCCAGGAGATCCCGGAGTGAAAATTTGGCCAGCATGGCCGCCTCCCCAGATGAAACGGATGGATGTGCGTCGGGGACGACCCGCGGAAGACCGCGGGCCGCAACTGCGCGATGAGAGGGCCTTGTTTACTCGGCGTAGACGCCGGCCGCTTCGATGACGCCGCGCCAGAGGTCGATCTGGCTGGTCAGCATTTCGGTGAGCGCTTTGGGTGTTGCTTCTTCGGCGGTGACCGGGACAGTGCCGAGCTCGGCAAAGCGGGCGATCACCGTCTCGTTGACGAGGGCCGCCTGAAGCGCGGTTTCCAGGCGCTCGATGATCGCCGGATCGGTACCGGCGGGCGCATAAAGGCCGTGCCAGACGCCGATCTCGAGATCGAGGCCGGCTTCCTTGGTGGTCGGCACGTCGGGCAGGTTGGCGAGGCGCTCCGGCGAGGTCACGGCATAGGCCTTCACTTCGCCAGCCTTGATCTGCGTCGTCGTATTGGTGGTCTGGTCGCAGATCATGTCGATCTGCCCGCCGATGATGTCGGTCATGGCAGGGCCTGCGCCCTGATAGGGCACGGTAGTCATGATGGTGCCGGTCGATTCCATCAGGAGCATGCCGCACAACTGGCTGGCCGAGCCGATGCCGGCATGGGCATAGGTGACGTTCTCGCCATTGGCCTTGATATAGGCCAGGAGTTCTTCGAGCGTATTGGGCTCGAAATCCTTGCGGGCGACCAGCGTCATCGGCACCGAGGTGATGAGGCCGATGGTGGCGAAGTCGGTCAGTGGATCATAGGGCAGGCTGCGATAGAGCGTCGGAGCGGTCGACATGCCGATATGGTGCAGCAACAGCGTATAGCCATCATTGGGGGCGGTGGCGACCTGGCCGGCGCCCAGCGTGCCGCCGGCGCCGCCGACATTCTGCACCACGACCTGCTGGCCGAGATCCCCGCTCATCACTTCGGCGACGAGGCGGGCAACCGTGTCGGTCGGGCCACCGGCAGAGAAGGGCACGACCACCGTGATCGGCTTGGTCGGATAGGCCTGCGCAAAGGCAGTGCCGGACAGAGCGAGGGTCGCGAGCGCCAGGACGGCGATGGTCTTTTTCATTGGATGTCCTCCCGGGATGATCTTGAAGCCGGCTCCTCCGCCGGTCCAGTCCTGGCTTTGCAAAGCGCGTGCCAAATCAAAATTGCAGGCCTGCCCTGCGATTTTCGCAGGGTGGTCTGGCGAAGTTGGCGAAAAATTGCCAAGATACTGCGAGAAAGGTGGCAAGTTCTTGCCAATCGTGGATATGCCGAGCCGGTTTGGCCTGCGCGAATTGCTGGGACGCCGCCAGCTCCTGTTGATCGCGGCCGCTTCCTTGGCGGTAGTGGCGAGCGGCTGGGTGGCGTTCGAGATCACGCTGGCCGGGGCCATCCGCAGCGTCGGCGAACAGGCCGAGCGGCGCCTCGTGCTGTTCGACCGCACCCTCGAAGCGATCATCGAGCGTTTTCACTATCTGCCCTCGAGCATGGCTCTGGCGGCGGAGGTCCGGGCGGTGCTGGCCGATCCGGACGATGCCGAGCGCCGGGAACGGGCCAATGGCTTCCTGTCCCGCCTCAACGACACGGCAGGGGCAGGGGAGCTGTTCGTCATGGCTGGGGATGGTCATGTGGTCGCTGCTTCGAACTGGTGGGCCTATGACAGTTTCGTAGGCGAAAACCTCGCCTATCGGCCCTATTTCGAAGAGGCCATGCATGATGGCGACGCCAAGTTCTATGCCGTCGGCACAGTGACGGGTGTCGCCGGCTATTTCCTAGCGCGGCGGATCGAGGGCGAGAACGGGCCGCTCGGGGTGGCCGTTACCAAGATCAATCTAGGTGAAATCGAAGCCAATTGGTGGCGGTCTGGCGAATTGATCGGCATCGTCGATGTCAACAATATCACCATTCTCTCGACAAGGCCCGATTGGCGCTACCGGCCGATTGCCCCGGTCGGTGCGGCCGACTATGCGCGCATCGCCCCGCAATTGCGCTATGGGCCGCGAGGCGTCCGCGAAGTGCCGGTGGCTTCGACCGTCTGGCCGTCGCGCGGCGCCGATTTCGCTTATATCGCGGGCGAAAACGCCGACATTTCGGGCGTGTTCATGGTCGATGAACTGCGGCTGCCGGTGCATCAGTGGCGGATCATTTCCTTTACGCCCACCGGGCCGCTGTTTCGCGACGCCTGGCTCGCGGCAACCGCGGCGGGGCTCGGCGTTGCGGCGCTATTGATGATCCTGGCGCTTTTGGCCCAGCGGCGGCGGCTGGTGGCCCAGCGCCTTGCCGAGCATGAGCGGCTGGAACAGCGGGTGGCCGAGCGCACCGAGGATTTGCACATTGCCAACGAGGCGCTGCGCGAGGAAATTTCCGAGCGCATTCGCGCCGAAGAAGCGGAGCGGCAGGTGCAGGCGCATCTGGTGCAGGCGGCAAAGCTCGCCAGCCTCGGTCAGGCCCTGGCCGGCGTGGCTCATGAGGTGAGCCAGCCCGTCGCGGCGCTGACAACGCATCTGGCAAGCGCAAAACTGCTGGCGACAAGGCGGCAGGATGAAGAGATCGGTTCGGTGCTGGGGCAGATCGACCGGATTGTCGATCGGCTCGCGGCGCTGACCGGGCACTTGAAGACCTTCGCGCGAAAACAGCATCCGGCGCCGATCGAAGCCGATCTTGGCTCGGTCATCGCCAATGCGCTCGATCTCGTCGATCATAAGCTGCGGCAATTGGGGATTGACGTCGAATATCGAAACCCCGCCGCGCCGCTGACGGTGATGGGCAATCCGGTCCATATCGAGCAGGTGCTGATCAACCTTTTCACCAATGCGGCCGACGCCATGGCCGGGCAAAAGGTGCGGGTGCTCTCGATCGGCGTAAAGAGCACGGCGCGGCAGGTGAGCATCGATGTCACCGATACCGGCACCGGCATTCCGCCCGAGGCGCTGCCGAGCATTTTCGATCCCTTTTATTCGACCAAGGGACCCGGCGAGGGGCTGGGGCTTGGGCTGTCGATTTCTTATGGGCTCGTGCGCGATCTCGGCGGCAGCATCAGCGCTGTCAGCCCGGCCGGGCGCGGCGCGCGTTTTACCGTGACTTTGCCGCTGGCCGGAGCCGTGGCAGCAACCGAAAGAGAACGCATTGACTGACGCGAGCGTGCTCATCGTCGACGATGAAGAAATGATCCGCACGGCCCTCGAACAATGGCTGCGCCTGTCCGGGTTTACCACCCATGTCGCGATCGACGCGGCCTCGGCGCTGGAGCGGCTCGACGAGATCCGGCCCCATGTCATTCTCAGCGACGTGCGCATGCCCGGCCTTTCCGGGCTCGATCTCCTGCGAAAAGTGCGCGAGCGCATGCTGCCCTCCGAGGTGATCCTGATCACCGGACATGGAGATGTGCCCATGGCCGTCGAAGCCATGCGGCAAGGCGCGTTCGATTTTCTGCAAAAGCCCTACGTGCCCGACGAGCTGGTGGCGAGCCTCAGGCGCGCCGTCGATCAGGTGGCGCTCAAGCGCGAAATCGCCGATCTGCGGCGGCGGCTCGATGGCGGCGAGGCGGAACTGGCAACGCGCCTCGTCGGCAATTCGCTCGCCATGGAGCAGCTGCGGAACACGGTGCGCGAACTGGCGCAAATCCCCACCGATGTCATTATTCTGGGCGAAACCGGCACCGGCAAGGAAGTGGTCGCGCGATGCCTCCACGATTTTTCGCCGCGCGCCAAATCCCCCTTCGTGGCGGTCAATTGCGCCGCCATTCCCGCCGAGCTGATCGAGAGCGAACTGTTTGGCCACGAGGCCGGCGCCTTTACCGGGGCCGGGGCGCAGCGCGTCGGCAAATTCGAATATGCCAATGGCGGCACGCTCTTGCTCGATGAGATCGAATCCATGCCGCTTCTGGCGCAGGCCAAGGTGCTGCGGGTCATCCAGGAGCGGGTGGTGGAGCGGGTGGGCTCCAATAGGCAGATCCCGCTCGATCTGCGGATCGTCGCCGCCTCAAAGGTCGATCTGGCCGAAGAAAGCAAGGCCGGGCGTTTCAGGGCCGATCTCTATTACCGGCTCAATCTTGCAACCGTCGCGCTGGCGCCGCTGCGGGAGCGGGGAGAGGATTGCATCCTGCTTTTCCATCACTTCCTCGGCGCGGCCGCGCAACGCTTCGGCCGGCCCGCGCCGCAATTGCACCCGGCCGATATCCAGGCCCTGATGCATCATGACTGGCCGGGCAATGTGCGCGAGCTGAAAGCCGCCGCCGACCGCTTCGCCATCGGCCTTGACGCCACCGGTCGTTCGCTCGACGCGATCATCGGCCCCGCCACGCGCGACGTGCCGGCCGCCAATGGCGGCCTCGCCGAACGCGTCGCGGCCTATGAACGGCACCTGATCGAAACCGAACTGACGCGGCACAACGACTCCATCAGCGCCGCCGCCGAAGCCCTGCAAGTCCCGCGCCGGACGCTGAGTGAAAAAATGTCGAGACTAGGCGTACGCCGATAGGGGCAGGATCCAGTTGACCCATGGCTCCCCTGTAGCCCCAAGTGCGCCGCGAAGCGGAACCGGCGGCCTTCGCCCCTGACCGCACCACATATATCCCAGAAAAACCGGCTGTTCCGCCCGTCCCGCGAACAGACACCTACTGCGAAGTCAATAGTTTAAGGAGTTTTGGCTGGGGAACCTGGATTCGAACCAAGATCGACGGAGTCAGAGTCCGCTGTTCTACCATTGAACTATTCCCCAGCAGAGCCTGCTGGCTGGGCCGTGATCCCTCGGAAGTCGTGCTTCCGTGGCGGCGCGGGGTCTCATTAGACAAAGCGGACGCGGATTGCAAGCGGGGATGGCGCAACTTTGCCCAACCAATGTGTGCATTGCGCTCAAGGTCCCATTGAAGTACCGTCTTTTCAACAATGCAACACCAAAGCTGCGCCCTGGGCGCGGCCGGAAATACCGGCCAGCGACCGCGCCGCGTCAGGAGAATCAGGTGACCGATCCGAATCGGTCCGCTGCCCTGTCGGTCCCCCGGGCTGGCACGGCGCTCCGCACGCCTTCCGCGCAGGAGCGGAAGGCAAGGGGTACGGCTGCGCCGCCTTTGGCGGAGCCGCGGACAAGTCATGCGCCCAGGCGCGCGCGCGGCCCGCTTTATGCGGCGCTCGACCTTGGCACCAACAATTGCCGCCTGCTTATCGCCCGTCCGCACGAACATGGCTTTCGCGTCCTCGACGGCTTTACGCGCATCGTGCGTCTCGGCGAAGGCGTTTCGGTCACCGGCCGCCTGGGCGACGCGGCCATGGAACGCACCATGGAGGCGCTGAAACAGTGCCGCAACAAGCTGCGCGACCACCAGCCGACCCGCATGCGCCTCATTGCCACCGAGGCTTGCCGCGCCGCCGAAAACGGCCCGGAATTTCTCGCCCGAGTGAAGGACGAGCTGGGGATTGAGCTCGAAATCGTCGATCGCCGCACCGAGGCCGAACTGGCGGTGACCGGTTGCGCCGATCTGATCGATGAGACGGCGCAGGGCGCGCTGATGTTCGATATCGGCGGCGGCTCGTCCGAACTCGCGTGGCTCGATTTCCGCGGCGGCCGGCCGCGGTCGCAGGGCCGCATGTCGGCCTCGATTCGCTCCTGGCAATCGCTGCCGGTCGGCGTCGTCTCCATTGCCGAGCGTTTTGGCGGGGTCAATGTCACGCCCGAAGTGTTCGAAGCCATGGTTGGTTTCGTTTCCGAGCACCTGAAGCAGTTTCGCGGCCGCGAAAAGCTGCGCCAGATGATTGCGGCCCATCCCGTGCACCTGATCGGCACCTCGGGCACGGTGACGACCCTGGCGGGGCTGCATCTGGGCCTCGAGCGCTATGAGCGGCAGAAGGTGGATGGGCTCTGGCTCAAGAGCCAGGAGGTCAACGACATCATGCGCGTCCTTCTGAACATGCCGTTCGACCGGCGCGTGACGCATCCCTGCATTGGTCGGGATCGCGCCGATCTGGTGCTGCCCGGCTGCGCCATTTTCGAAGCCATCCGGCGCGAATGGCCAACGGAACGCGTGCGCGTGGCCGATCGCGGCCTGCGCGAAGGCATCCTGATTTCGCTCATGGATGCAGATAAGGTTCACAAGCGGCCGAGCCGCCCCAAGCGGAGAAACGCAAATGGTGGATAAGGCTCTCGGCACCGGCGGCCGCAAGTCCGACCGGGACCTCAAGATCCGGCTCAAGACGGCCAAGGGGCGGACGACTTCGTCTACCAAATGGCTGCAGCGCCAGCTCAACGATCCCTATGTGGCCCGCGCCCGTTCGGAAGGTTATCGCTCGCGCGCCGCTTTCAAGATCAAGGAAATCGACGAGAAGCAAAAGCTTTTCAAAAAGGGCATGCGCGTCGTCGATCTCGGCGCCGCGCCCGGCGGCTGGTCGCAGGTGGCGGCCAAGGCCGTGGGCTCGACGGCAGAGCATCCGCTTGTTGTCGGCATCGATTATCTCGAAATGGACCCCATCCCCGGCGTTGTCCTGCTGCGCAAGGATTTTACCGAGGACGACGCGCCCGATCAGCTATTTGCCGCCATGGGTGGCCACAAGGCCGACGTGGTGATGAGCGACATGGCCTGGCCGACCACCGGCCACCGCCCCACCGATCACCTGCGCATCGTGCATCTCATCGAGATTGCGGCCGATTTCGCCATTCAAGTGCTCAATCCCGGCGGGTCATTCGTCGCCAAGGTTTTCCAGGGCGGCACCGAGCATGAGTTGCTGCACATGCTCAAGCGCCATTTCAAGACCACCATGCACGTAAAACCCCCGTCGAGCCGCAGCGAGTCGGCCGAAGCCTATCTCGTGGCGAAGGGTTTTAAGGGCTCGGAGCCAGCCGAAGAGGGCGGCAACGAATAGGCCGCGGGTGCTGGTATACCTCACCATGAGGTCTTTGGAATGCCTCTTAATGCGCGTGCGGCTTGCCCAGCAGTTGGTGCCCGGCATTTTTCGGCAGCGTCATGAACAGCACGGTCGCCACGAGCCCCACCGCCGCCACCACATAGAAGGCGATGTGGAAATCGACCAGCGCTAGTTCCCCCCCGCCGCGCAGGCGATGCACCAGCTCCAGCGTGCCGCCGCCCAGCGCCACACCCATGGCGAACATCAACTGGCCCCAGACCTGGCTGATCACATTGGCCTGGCCCGCATCCTTGTCTTCGATATCGGCGAAGGTGAAGGCATTGGAGCCGGTCCAGAAGATCGACTGCCAGAAGCCGGTAAAGGTGAGCACGGCGAGAATCAGCGGGATCGGCGTCTCGGGCGTATAGAGCCCCATGGCAATGATTCCCGCGGCGGAAATTCCCGTCGACCAGACCAGCGGATATTTGAACCCCCAATGGGCAAACATCCAGTTTGCGACGAACTTTGCCGCCAGCGCGCCGATGGCGCCGACAAAGGTCACCATGCCGCTCTCGAAGGGCGAGAGGCCGAAGGTCAGCTGCAGCATCAGGGGGAACAGGAAAGGCGTGGCGCCCTGACCGAGGCGGAAGAAGGTGCCGGCGACGATGGCGATGCGGAAGTTTCGCACCGCGAGTAGCCGCAGATCGAGCAGGGGAAACTCCGTCCTGAGCGCATGGCGCGTGTAGAAGACCCCGAGCACCATGCCTGCCACGGCAGCGATGACGCCATAGACCGGGGGCAGGGCAGGAAGGCTCACCACCGAACAGCCGAAGGCAAAGAGCGCAAAGGCGAGGCCGGCCATGACGAAGCCCGGCCCGTCGATATTGCGCGGCTTGTTCCGGTGCTCATTGGGCAGCGCGAAGCCGACGAGCACGATGCCCAAAATGCCGATTGGAATGTTGATCCAGAAAATCCAGTGCCAGGAGAAATAGGTGGTGAGGAAGCCGCCGAATGGCGGGCCGACGATCGGGCCGATCAGCGCCGGAATGGTCAGCCACGCCATCGCGTCCACCAACTGGTGTCGCGGTGTCGCGCGCACCAGCACGAGGCGGGCCACCGGGCCCATCATCGCGCCACCCATGCCCTGGATGAAGCGGGCGCCCACGAACTGGGCCAGCGAGCCCGAAAAGGCGCAGCAGATCGAGCCGATCATGAAAACCAGCATGGCCACGCGGAACACGCGCCGCGCCCCGAACCGATCGGCCATCCAGCTCGAAATCGGAATGAAAATGGCGAGCGCTACGAGATAAGCCGTCAACGCCAGTTTCAGCGAAATCGGGTCCGTGCCGATATCCGCGGCAATGGCGGCAAGCGAGGTGGCGATGACCGTCGAGTCCATGTTTTCCATGAACAGCGCGGTGGCCAGAATAAGGGGCGTGGTTCTCGACACTTGGCAAATCGGGGCGGTTTGGCCGCCCCGCTACTCCTTGTAGGCGCGGTGACCCGACACATCGGCGCCGGCATTCCTGGGCAGGGTGAGATAGACGAGGCTCGCCAAGGCACTGAGACCGCCGACGGCGAAGAAGGCGATCTGGAAATTGAGCAGCGACAGGTGGCCGCCGGTAAAATGGCTGGTGATTTCGAGAATGGCGCCGGCGACGGCAACGCCGAATGCCACGGAAAGCTGCTGGCACACGGCCACGATGGCCGTTGCTTGGCTCGCTTCCTCGTCGGACACATCGGCATAGCCGAGCGCATTGGTGCCGGTGAAAAACACCGAGCGCAGCACGCCCCCCGCGAGCAGCACCGCCATCATCACCGGTGCCGAGGTTTCAGTGGTAAAAAGCCCCTGCGCGGCGATCAGCATGCCGCCGAAGATCGAGGCAAAGGCCAGAACGCGCGGAAAACCGAAGCGCGCAAACACCCGCTCGGCCACGAATTTGCTCATGATCGCGCCAATGGCCGAAACGAAGGTGATGGCGCCCGACTGGAACGGGTTGAGCCCAAAGCCAAGCTGCAGCATCAGGGGCAGAAGAAAGGGCATGGCCCCAACCCCGATCCGGAACAGCGAGCCCCCGGTAATCGAGGAACGGAACAGCCGGTGCCGGAACAGTTTGGGGTCGAGCAGCGGATAGCGCGTGCGCCGCGCGTGGAGGAAATAAAGAATGCCCGCAGTCACGCCGACGGCGATGGTCAAATAGCCGTAGATGATCGGCAGGGCGGGCAGGCTGATCACGGAGAGCCCGAAAACCGTGCCCGAAAAGGCTACCGAGGCAATGAAAAAGCCGACGAGATCGACCGGTCGCGGCGTTCGTTCGTCGGGCACCTTCAGATAAATCCCCGAGAGAATGATGCCGATGATCCCGATCGGGATATTGATCCAGAAAATCCAGTGCCAGCTGAGATAGGTCGTGAGAAACCCGCCGATCAGCGGCCCGGTCACCGGAGCGATCAGGGCCGGCACCGTCAGCCAGGCCATGGCTGAAACCAGTTCGTTGCGCGGCGTCGAACGCACCAGCAAGAGGCGTCCCACCGGCGTCATCATCGACGAGCCAATGCCCTGGAAGAAGCGCGAGAGCACGAAACTTTCGAGCGAGAAGGCAAAGGAACAGGCAAGCGAGCCCAGCATGAACACGAAGATCGCCAGGCGAAAAATGTTCTTGGCCCCGAACCGGTCCGCCATCCAGCCCGAAAGCGGAATAAAGATGGCGAGAGCCACGAAATAAGCGGTCAGCGCCAGTTTCAGCGCGATCGGATCGCTGCCGATATCGGCGGCGATGGCGGGAAGGGAGGTGGCGATGACGGTCGAGTCCATCTGTTCCATGAACAGAGCGACCGCCAGGATGAGCGGGGTGACGCGGATCACGAGTCTATAACCGGGAATCGTGCAAGAAGAATGCAGCCCGATTACTATGAGCCCAAGAATTAGGCTTGGCCAATGAATATTGGGCAATTGGGCCGGAATTTCCCGGTGCGGCACGGGTTTGACCTGCCCCGGAAGCGGCACGGAAAGGAGTCTCGCCGCCAAACCTTCTCCTGATATCACCGGCAAGGCCGCCGAGCTAGATGGCTCCGCGCATTGCTGCCAGCGGTATCCGGTCTATGCAAGCCGGAATACCAATGCTATTGACCCTCGCCAACCTGAACCCGCGAGTACGCTTCGCCGGTTCACATTCCAATAGATCTGACAAAGTTCAGAAGGCAGGAAGGGTCTGGCCTTGGCGAAGATTATTACCACCATTACCGGCGATGCGGCTCTGACGTTCGACGACGTGCTGCTCCAGCCCGCGCGCTCCGATGTCCTGCCCACCGAAACCGACATTTCCACCTATGTCACCAAGGACATAGCACTCAATCTGCCGATCATCTCCTCGGCCATGGATACGGTCACGGAAGCCAATATGGCCATCGCCATGGCCCAGGCCGGCGGTCTCGGCGTCATTCACAAGAACCTGACCGCCACCGAACAGGCCGAGCAGGTCCGCATGGTAAAGAGCTTCGAGAGCGGCATGGTGGTCAACCCGATCACCATCGGCCCCGACGCGACCCTCGCCGATGCGCTCGCTCTCATGCAGAAGAGCCGTATTTCCGGTATCCCGGTGGTGCAGAATGGCGGCACGGGTGGCCGCGCCATCGGCAAGCTGGTCGGCATTCTCACCAATCGCGACGTGCGCTTCGCCTCCAATCCGGCCCAGCCGATCTCCGAATTGATGACGCATCAGAACCTCATCACGGTGCGCGAGGGCGTCTCCAAGGAAGAGGCCAAAATCCTCCTTCATCGTCACCGCATCGAAAAGCTGCTGGTGGTCGATGAAGACTATCGCTGCATCGGCCTCATCACCGTCAAGGACATCGAAAAGGCCCAGCTCCACCCCAATGCCGTCAAGGATGCGCAGGGGCGCCTCCGCGTCGCCGCCGCCTCGACCGTTGGTGACAATGGCTTCGAGCGCTCGCTGGCCCTGATCGATGCCGGTGTCGATCTCCTCGTCATCGACACGGCCCATGGCCATTCCGTCCGCGTCGCCGAAGCCGTCGAACGCGTCAAGCGCGAGAGCAATTCCACCCGCATCGTCGCCGGCAATGTCGCCACGGCCGAAGCCACCAAGGCGCTGATCGATGCCGGCGCGGATGCGGTCAAGGTCGGCATCGGCCCGGGCTCGATCTGCACCACCCGCATCGTTGCCGGCGTGGGCGTGCCGCAGTTGGCCGCCGTCATGTCCTGCGCCGAAGAAGGCCACAAGCAGGGCGTGCCCGTCATCGCCGATGGCGGCATAAAATTCTCGGGCGATATGGCCAAGGCCCTTGCCGGTGGCGCCTCCTGCGTCATGGTAGGCTCGCTCCTGGCCGGTACCGATGAAAGCCCGGGCGAAGTCTACCTTTATCAAGGCCGCTCCTATAAGTCCTATCGCGGCATGGGCTCGGTCGGGGCCATGGGCGCCGGCTCGGCCGACCGCTATTTCCAGCAGGACGTGCGCGACCAGATGAAGCTCGTGCCCGAAGGCATCGAAGGCCAGGTGCCCTATAAGGGTGCCGCAGGCGCCGTGCTGCATCAGCTCGCCGGGGGCCTTCGCGCCTCCATGGGCTATACCGGTGCCCATACGCTCAAGGATTTCCGCGAGAACGCCACCTTTGTGAAAATCTCCGGCGCTGCGCTCAACGAAAGCCATGTCCACGACGTGACCATCACCCGCGAAGCGCCGAACTATCGCAGCGGCCGCTAGTCCGTTTCGATGACGCGGCCTTGGCGCCGCGTCATCATCCCTTTCTCGCCCCGAGTATCTGCCCATGCGCCTTCCCGGTCGTATCGCCGCCGCCATCGAAGTTCTTTCTGACGTCGAAAACCGCAAGCGCCCGGTTTCCGAGGCGCTGAAGGCCTGGGGTCTCAACAACCGCTTTGCCGGCGCCGGCGACCGCGCCGCCATCGGCAATCTCGTCTACGACGCGCTGCGCCGCCGGTCGTCCTATGCCTTTGCCATGGGCGCCGACACGCCGCGCGCGCTCGTCCTGGCCGCCGTGCTGCGCGACTGGAACGAAACGCCCGAAGCCCTCAACGCTGCCTTCGCGGCAGATAGCCACGCCCCCGAGGCCCTGAGCGCCGAAGAGACCGCGGGCGCGACCGCCAGCCTAGATGCCGCCGGCGAAGCCACGCAATCGGACACGCCCGAATGGCTTCTGCCCTCGCTCAAGCGCGCTTTTGGCGAGAACCTTGCCGCCGAAGGCCAGGCTCTGGCCGGCCGTCCCTCGCTCGATCTGCGCGTCAATGCCCTCAAGGCGACGCCCGAAAAGGTAGCAAAGTCGCTGGCCCGCTTTTCTCCCGAGCCTACGGCCTATGCCCTCATGGGTTTCACCATGCCCGCCGGCCCGCGCGATGCGCGCACGCCCAATGTCACGACCGACGAAGGCTATCTAAAAGGCTGGTTTGAAGTGCAGGACCAGGGCAGCCAGATGGTCGCCGCTCTTGCCGGCGCCCAGCCGGGCGAACAGGTTCTCGATCTCTGCGCCGGGGCAGGGGGCAAGACCCTCGCCCTAGCATCGACGATGGGCAATAAAGGTCAGATATTTGCCTATGACAGCGACCGCAACCGCCTCGCCCCGATCTATGATCGCCTGAAGCGCAACGGCGCGCGCAATGCCCAGGTCCGCGCCCCCCAGCCCGGCGCGCTCGACGATCTCGAGGGCAAGATGGACCGCGTCGTGGTCGATGCGCCTTGCACCGGCACCGGCACCTGGCGGCGCCGCCCCGATACCAAATGGAAGCTGACCCCGGAACTCCTGGCCCAGCGCCAGGCCGACCAGTCCGCCATCCTCGAAGAAGCGCTGCGCTACCTCAAGCCCGGCGGCACGCTCGTTTACATCACCTGCTCGATCCTGCCCGAAGAGAATGACGATCAGGTCGCCGCGCTGCTCGCCGCCCATCCCGAACTATCGAGCGTTGACATCGCCAAAGCCTGGCGCAGCACGCTGGTGACCGATATGCCCGCGGGCCTCGCCACACCGGGCGGCGGCATCCTTCTTACCCCCTATCGCACGGGCACCGACGGATTCTACTGCCATCTCATCCGCAAAGCCGCGTAACCGGCGCACGCGCCTCCTCAACTGGCCGCCCTGACGCCGGCAGGTTCGTTCTCGTTCCTGCCGGCCCGCTCGAATTTGCGCGCCCAGCGCACCACCGGCTGCTCCAGCAGATAAAAACTCAGCGTTGCGACCACCACCGTGATCGCCAGCACCAACCCGCTCGTCTGCAGCCATGTCGCCCAGCCATTGACGCCCGAGGTGCGGAACGAGCCGCGCACCAGCTTTTCGAGCAGCCACATGATCACGAAGTGCCAGACATAAATGCCGAAGGAGATGCGGGCGACAAACCGCGCCAGGCCATTGTCCAGCAGCCGTCCGAGATAGAGCGAAGAGGGCAGGGTGGCGAGCGCAATGCCGACCGCAAGCGGCATGATCGGGAAAGCATAGGGAATACCGAGCCAGCCAAAGCCTTCGGTTAACCCGCCGATATTAAGCGCCATGATGGCCGCCGTCGCCAAGACCGCAAGCCCGCCAATCGCATCCATGCCGATCCCGCGCCGGTTCCGGATCAGCACCTGCACCCCTGCCGCCAGCGAGCCCAGAGCGAAAATGGCGAAAAACCCGATGGGATTGAACCGCGGCATCCACGCTTTGGCGCCGCCGACCAGCCCATGGTTCCAGCCGCGTTCCACCTCGTCGATCGGCGCATATTGCACCACCAGAAC
Organism: Devosia sp.; assembly: GCA_035565515.1. Classification (GTDB taxonomy): domain Bacteria; phylum Pseudomonadota; class Alphaproteobacteria; order Rhizobiales; family Devosiaceae; genus Devosia. The sequence goes on along the minus strand of DATMSG010000119.1, from coordinate 2,868 downwards.
ATGCACCACGAGCGCCACGCCGATCACTCCGAGCCAGGCCAGCCTCGCGGTCCACTTGCGTGCCCTCAGCGCAAACACCGCCGCCATGCCCAGCGGCAGCAGCAGATAGGCCGTCACCTCGAACCCGATCGACCAGAGCGGCCCATTATTGTCCACCGGAAACAGCGTCAGCCAATGCCAGTCGCTGATGAGCAAAAGCCCGGCCACAAAACGGATAATCCGCTCGCCATCGAGCATTTTTCCGCCCAGCCACAGGTCGAGCAGCAGGCTGACCACCAGCGCCAGCCAAAACCCCGGCACGATCCGCGCCAGCCGCCGTAGCGCATAGGTTCGGAGCGAGGGCATCGGCTTGCCTGCATCGAGCGCCAGCCAGAATGGCCGCGCCAGCAGAAAACCGCTGAGAACAAAGAATACCGTCACCCCAAAGCTGCCATAGACCAGAAATCGCAGCACCGGCTCGGCAGCGTCGGGCACCGCGTTCATATCCATGCGAAAGGCCAGATGATGCAGCAGCACGCCAAGGCAGGCGGTCGCCCGCAAAAAGTCCGCACCGAGCAATCGGTTGTCATTGGTCATCGGCTCAGTTCCAAAACCGGTCTCCCCGCCCTAACGTCCAATGGCGCCGGTCGATCCCGCGGAGCGCCGTTGTGCCGTTTGCTGTAGCATCAGTCCAGCCTTGCAGCGCAGGCGCTTGCGGAATCTTTTGGCCTTCTGTAAAGCCTCGCCATGCCGCACCCAGACACCGCCCTCGCCCAAGACACCATCCTCATTGTCGACTTCGGCTCGCAGGTCACGCAGCTCATTGCGCGACGCATTCGCGAAACCGGCGTCTACTGCGAAATCCATCCCTTCCAGTCCGCGGCCGCAGCCGTTGCGGCGCTGAACCCCAAGGGTATCGTGCTCTCGGGCGGCCCCGCCTCGACGCTGGATGAAAACGCCCCGACCATCGACCCGGCGGTTTTCGCGGCCAATGTACCGATCCTGGGCATCTGCTATGGCCAGCAGGCTCTCTGCATGGCTCTCGGCGGCAAGGTCGAAGCCGGCCATCATCGCGAATTCGGCCGCGCCGACGTCCACGTCGAAAAGCCCTCCGCACTTTACGATGGCGTCTGGACCCCCGGCAGTGACCACCAGGTCTGGATGAGCCACGGCGACCGCGTCGTCTCGATCCCCGAAGGTTTTGAAGTCGTCGGCACCTCGCCCAACGCGCCCTTCGCCATGATCGCCGACGAAGCGCGCCGCATTTGGGCCGTGCAGTTCCACCCCGAAGTCGTGCACACCCCCGATGGCGCAAAGCTCTACGCCAATTTCGTGCACAATATCTGCGGCATCGCCTCGAACTGGACCATGTCCGCCTACCGCCAGAAGATGATCGAAAAGATCCGCGCCCAGGTCGGCAGCGGCAAGGTCATCTGCGGCCTTTCCGGCGGCGTCGATTCCTCGGTCGCAGCCGTGCTGATCCACGAAGCCATCGGCGATCAGCTCACCTGCATCTATGTCGACCACGGCCTGATGCGCCTCAATGAGAGCGAACAGGTCGTCACCATGTTCCGCGATCAGTTCAATATCCCGCTGGTCCATGTCGATGCCTCCAAGCAGTTCCTCGGCGAACTCGAAGGCCAGTCTGACCCCGAAACCAAGCGCAAGATCATCGGCCGTCTCTTCATCGAAGTCTTTGAAGAAGAAGCCAAAAAGCTCGGCGGCGCGCAGTTCCTCGCCCAGGGCACGCTCTATCCCGACGTGATTGAATCGGTTTCCTTTACCGGCGGCCCCTCGGTCACCATCAAGAGCCACCACAATGTCGGCGGCCTCCCCGAGCGCATGAACATGCAGCTCGTCGAGCCTCTGCGCGAACTCTTCAAGGACGAAGTCCGCGTCCTCGGCCGCGAACTCGGCATCCCAGATAGCTTTATCGGTCGCCATCCTTTCCCAGGCCCCGGCCTTGCCATCCGCTGCCCCGGCGGCATCACGCCCGAAAAGCTCGACATCCTCCGTCAGGCCGACGCCATCTATCTCGATGAAATCCGCAAGTCCGGCCAATATGACAAGATCTGGCAGGCCTTTGCCGTGCTGCTCCCGGTCCAGACCGTCGGCGTCATGGGCGATGGCCGCACCTACGAATTCGTCTGCGCCCTCCGCGCCGTGACTTCGGTCGATGGCATGACCGCCGATTTCTACCAGTTCGACATGAACTTCCTGGGCAAAACGGCCACCCGCATCATCAACGAAGTCCGCGGCATCAATCGCGTCGTTTATGACGTGACCAGTAAACCCCCCGGCACCATCGAGTGGGAGTAGGGGTTAGTCGCCCCGCGTTGATTGTCTGCTAATTCGCATCTGAGCTGACCTGCACCGAGCCAAGCCCCGAATTGGGGCGAAGCCCGATAGCGGACATGACAAGCCCACGAGCCGTACTATTTCGCGCGGTAACGGAAGGCTTCCACAAAGGCCGCAAACGCAGGCGATTGGTGGCGCCGGCTCGGGTAATACAGATGGTAGCCCTGGAATGTGGGACACCAGCGCTCAAGCACCAGGCACAGCGCTCCGGCATCTAAATGGTGTCTGATCAGGTCCTTGGGCACATAAGCGAGGCCCACTCCGTCCAATGCAGCTTGTACCACCGGCCCCGTATTGTTCATGGTCAGCTGGCCCTCGACGCGGACGCTGAATTCCCGATCCCCGTCGCGCAACTCCCAGGCGTAAATGGATCCTGCGGTCGGCAGCCGGTAGTTGATGCAGTCGTGTTCCGTTAAATCCTGCGGTGTCTGGGGCGCCGGTCGTCGGGCCAGATAGGCCGGTGAGCCAACGATACAGTATGCGACGTCGGGGCCGATCCGAACCGCGACCATGTCCTTGGCGATAGATTCC
>DATMSG010000118.1:0-4328 GCA_035565515.1 Devosia sp. | reverse complement strand
CAGGACTTCAGCGGTCTTGTCGGCCGGCTGCGGGATCAGGCCAGCAGCTTCGAGCGTGCCGCCATTGCCCGAAATGCCTTCGGAGAGGAAGAACTGGACATATTCTTCGATGCCCGGGATGACGCCGATGTGCTGACCCTTGACGTAGAAGAACAGGGGACGCGAGACCGGATATTCACCAGCGGCAACGGTTTCCTTGGAGGGAACGACGCCATCGACGGTCGCAACCTTGAGGGTGTCGGTGTTCTGTTCGTAGAACGACAGACCGAAGACGCCCACGGTGTTGGGATCGGAGTTGAGGCGAGCCAGGGTCTCGGTGTAGTCGCCCGAGATTTCGATGACCACGTCCTGACGGAAGGTGGTTTCGAGGGCCTTCACTTCGTCTTCGGAGAGACCTTCGGGGTGCTCGGAGGCCTTGAAGCCGGCGGTCACGACCTTCTCCTGGAAAACTTCGCGGGTGCCGTGGTTCGAGGCCGGGATGGCCAGCGAGATCGGCTGGTTCGGCAGCGAAGCGTCGATTTCGTTCCAGGTCTTGTAGGGGTTGTCGACGAGCTGGCCGTCAACATAGACCTTGGCAGCGATGGCCTTGTAGACCTGAACCGGGGTCAGGGCGAAATCGGCGCCGGAAGCGGCCGAGGCGAAGACGATGCCGTCGAAACCGAACTGGATTTCGCGGATGTCGGTGACGCCATTGGCGACACAGGCTTCACGTTCCGCGTCCTTGATCTGGCGCGAAGCATTGGCGATGTCGATGGTGTTGTCGCCGGTGCCTTCGCAGAACTGCTTCAGGCCGCCGCCGGTGCCGCCGGAACCGACGACCGGGGTCTTGAATTCGGGGAACACGGCGCTGAATTCTTCAGCGACGATGGAGGCGAAGGGCAGGACCGTCGAGGAGCCGGCGATCTGGATGGTGTCGCGCGACTGGGCAAAGGCGGCGGGCGTGCCGAAGGCGGCGAGCGCAACAACGGCGACGCTGGCGAAAAGTGCGGTCTTCATGAAAGTTCCCTTTCGGAATTCGGTTCTGGAACATGGCCAGCCGTTGCTTTGGGCCGCCCTGTGACGCGCAGACCATATTGGCGCCCGGCGACGGTTTTATTGCAGATCGGTGACTGGTTTGTGACAATGTAAGTGTCTGAAAGTTATAATGAAATTCGATAATATCAATTATGTGACACAATCGCCTGCAGCGTTTTGTGACTCCCCGGAAGCCCGGATTCCGGGGCTTTCGGAGATCAGCGTAGTGAAGAATTGTGACAGTTAGCGCACGGCTAGCGCAGAAGCGGGCGGAGGTCGGACTGGATCTTGCGCATGAGGGGCAGGAAGCTTGCGATCATGCGGGAGGTGGAGGCGCGGGCAGTCTGGGCGCCGATATTGAGGGCGGCGATGGTTTTGCCGGCGGAATTGTAAAGCGGAACGGCGATGGAGCAGAGGCCGAGTTCCAGTTCCTGGTCGATGACGGCAAAGCCCTGTGCGGCGACGACGGCCAGTTCGGTGGTGATACTGGGAAGGTCGGCTTTGGTGCGGCTGGTATAGGCGATGAGATCGGAGCGATCGAGAATAGCGCGGGCTTCCTCGGGTGGCAGGGCGGCGAGGAGGATGCGGCCCATGGAGGTGCAATAGGCGGGGAGGCGCGCACCGGGGCCGAGATTGATCGACATGACGCGGCGGGTGGAGGCGCGGGCGACATAGAGAATGTCGGTGCCGTCGAGGACGGCGGCCGAGCCGCTTTCGCCGGTGGCGCTGGAGAGTTCGTCGAGGAAGGGCTGGATCATCTGGGGCAGGGTGTTGGCCGCCAGATAGAAGTGGCCGAGATTCAGCACACGCGGGGTGAGCTGGAAGAACTTTCCGTCATAGGTGGCGTAGCCGAGGTGGACGAGGGTGAGGAGGCAGCGGCGCGCCGTGGCGCGTTCGAGGCCAGTGCGGGTGGCGACGTCGGTGATGGAGAGGCGCGAATGGGCCTCGTCGAAGCATTCGATGACGGCGAGGCCGCGGGCCAGGCCGTGAATGATGTCTCCGTCGCGCATGGTGGCCTCGGGGTAGTGGTGGGCCTGAGGTGCCATGGATGGAGGGGGTTATCAAGCCGCGTGACCGTGGCTCACGACACCCCCTCCCATCCTCCCCCATCAAGGGGGAGGTGTTGCATCGCGTATGTGGCTAGATCTTGCCAAAGTCACCGGCCGGGCACCTCCCTCTTTGATGGGGGAGGATGGGAGGGGGTGTTGGCAAACACGATTGTGGCAGCTCAACCGAAGTTCGCCAGGCCCTGAACGCCGCGGTGGAAGCGGGCGAGTTTGGCGTAGAAGTCTTCGAGGATGTAGCGAATGTCGATTGTGTCGTAGACCTTGATCGGGCGGTTCTGGCCATTGTGGATGTAGTGCATCTGCGGCGAGAATTCCGGGGCGGGGCGCCAGTCGTAGGTGCCGCCCATGGGGTTGAGGATCACCGAGAGGGCCGGGGTGTCGCCGAGGGAGCGGTGCTCGATGGGGCCCTGGTGGACGCGAAGATTCCAGTCGATGAGCTGATCGACGAGGTATTTGCCGATGGCGCCCTTGTCTTCGCAGCGTTCCTGGAGTTCGGCATAGCTGACCGACATCATGCGATAGACGGTGGAGGGGATCTGCCAGACCTGCACCTTGGAGCGCATGACGACGTTCGCGGCGGCGATGTCGTTCATGAGGTTGAACTCGCGGCCGCCCGAGGGCCAGACGCCGCCGCCGATCCAGACGCAGATGACGTTGCGCTCATTCAGGCGCGGCTCCATCAGAATGGCCGAGGCCATGTCGGTCAGGGGGCCGAGGAAGGCGACGTAAAGCGGGCGGTCGTCGTCCTTCATGGCTTCGTCGATGATCATCTGGGCGCCCGGGGAGGGCACGGCAGTGTTTTCATCGGGAAGGGCCGTGGCGGCGCCATTGGCGACGGGGATGCGGCCTTCGAGGTCCATCAGCTTGAGGAGATGATCGATCTCGGCGCGGCTGTCGAGCATCGAGGTTTTGGAGCGATGCGCGCCGAAATGGGCGGCGATCAGGCCGTGAAAGTCGAAGGTCGGGGTGAGCAGGGCGTGGACGATGGTGAACTGATCGTCGGCCTCGTTCTTGGCGTCGGTATTGAGGATCAGGCGGGCGCGCTTTTCGCGGGGAAGACTGGTCATTCCTGCTCTCCCAGGGCGCTGAAGAGGGCTTTTTGGGCGATTTTCATGGCGCCGATGGCGTCGTGGCGGCTCTGGGCTTCCTGGAGGGCGTCGATGTCGAGGCGATCGAGGCCTTTTGCGGCGGCCTTGAGGAAATCGATGGCGTGGGTTGCCGTGGCGACCGAGTCTTCGCGGAAGGGGAACTGGTCGAGCTGCCAGACGCCGTTCCAGTTGTTTTTCTTGAGGACGTAGAAGAACTCGAAGAGTTCGAGCGGATGCAGGCTGCCAGCGACGAGGTCGTCGTCCCAGGACCGGTAATTGTCGTTAACGTCCATGCCGAAGAGGCGGCCGTGGTCTATGGCGAGCTGGGCGCTATCGGCAGCGGATTCGCCGCCCATGATGGCGTGGCCGAAATCGAGGAGGATGCCGACGTTGGGCAGGCCGATCTTTTCGATGCCGAGAATGGTGCGGGCGACCGAGCCGAAGCTCATGCGGACGCGGGGTTCGCGGGGCTTGTATTCGATGACGAATTTGAGGTCGGGGTTTTCGGAGGCGAGCTGGCCGACGCCATCGAGCGAGCGCTGCCACTGGGTCGAATAATCGACCTGGAAGGGGTAGTCCCACCCGTCCTGGCCGGGCCAGAGTTTTACGTAGTCAGCCTTGTGGAAGCGGACAACGTCGCAGGCGGCGGTGATGAGTTCGTGGGCCTTGCGGCGGATGCCGGCGTCGGGATTGGTGAAGGCGCCCTTGACGAAATCACGGGTGTAAATTTCGGGCGTGATGCCGATGACCGAGAGATTGTTGCGATCGAGTGCGGTCTTGATCGCGGTGTCGGAGAATTCGCCGCCGAAATAGGGCCAGTTGAGATCGACGACGGAAAGGTCTTTGACCTGGCCGGCGAGATCGATGGCTTCGATGATGTTGCGCGGAATGCCGTAGCCGTCGGTGGCATAGCGATCGAGATAGGTCGCGAAATGCCAGATGCCGGCGCCGAAACGTGGGGTGGTCATGGTGTTCCTCCGGAATTTTGTTGGTTTTGGGTCGCCAGGGTCTGGGTCACGGCGGACTGCCAGCGCTGGCGATGTTTTTGGGCGGTGGGTTCGTCCATAGCGGGCTCGAAGTGGCCGGCGGCGGGAACGCCCGGCATGGATATGTCGAGGGACGAGAAGGCGAGCGCGGCGGCGCCGAGGGCGCTGACTTC
>DATMSG010000117.1:0-11663 GCA_035565515.1 Devosia sp. | reverse complement strand
CCGATGACGGTGGTGTTGATATTGCCGAAGCGGTCGAGCTGGGCCGCACCCAGGAAGCCGACGGAAATACGGCCGCCCATCAGCCAGTAGCGGAACATCTCGGGCACGGCGACGGTGCACAGCGCAGTCTCGCAGAGCTCCCCATCGCCGATGGAAAGCGGCAGCACGTCGGGCGCAGTGCCGATGGTGCCGCTTTCATAGATCAGGGTGATGTCCGGGGCGTGCGTAAGACGCGCGACATTGCAGGCCGCCGAAGGCGCACCGATACCGACGAAACAGACATCGTCATTGGTCAACTGACGTGCCGCCGCAATGGTCATCATCTCATTGGGGGTAAACTCGGTCATACGCGTAAATCCCTTACACGGTCGGCATAGGCCTCGGGCGTGGCGTCGAGCACATTCTGCTTGATCCAGCCGGCGAACAGCTCACGGTCGGAAGAGATCTTGTCCCAGTCAAGATAGGTGGCGTTGTCGCGCTGATAGTAGCCGTGGGTATAGGAGGGATGTGCCCCGCCTGGCACCACGGCAATGGCGTCAACCGTCCAGTGCGGCAGAATGCAGAGATTGGGATGCAGGCCCTTGAAGCTGGGCACCACTTCCTCGACCGTGACCACGACGCGCTTGGCCGCGAGAGCAGCCTCCTTCTGCACGCCGATGATCCCCTCGATCAGGATATCGCCCTTGTCGCTGGCCTTCTGCGCATGAATAAAAGTGACATCGGGGTGATGGGCCGGCACCGCGGCCAGTTGCTCGCCGGTGAAGGGGCAGGTCATCATTTTGATGTCGGGATTGACCTTGGACAGGTCGGCACCCTTGTAACCGCGGAACAAGGCGAGCGGCAGGCCAGAGGCGCCGGCTTCATAGGCCTGCGCCATGGCGGAATGGGAGTGTTCGACTGTCTCAATGCCGCGAGGATAGGCGTTCTCAATGGCATCGCGCATGCGGCGCAACAGGCCTACACCGGGATTGCCGGCATAGGAGAAGATCACCTTCTTGGCCATGCCCATGCCGATCATCTGGTCATAGATGATATCGGGGGTCATGCGGATCAGAGTGAGATCCTTGAAGCCTTGGCGGATCGCCTCATGGGCGGCCGCGTGGGGAATGAGATGGGTGAACCCCTCGAAGGCTACCGCATCCCCGTCATGCAGATTTTCTCCCACCGCCTGGCTGAGCGGCATAAACTTGCTCATCGTCCTGCTTCTTTTGCCATAACTAATATCTTTGTATTGCCCATTGAAACTGGCCGGTAAAATGATAATTTTGCCATTATATATTACCCTGGATGATATGATGGCAGGTAGCCTTCTCGACCCCCGGATCAAGCTGCGGCACATCAGCTGCTTTTTGGAAGTCAATCGGCAGCGCGGCGTGGTGCCGGCGAGCCGGGCGCTCGGGTTGAGCCAGCCGGCGGTATCGAAGTCCATCGCCGAACTCGAGGACCTGTTGCAGACCGCGTTGTTCGACCGCTCGGGACGCAAGCTGGTGCTCACCCGGCAGGGCGAGATTTTCGCGCGTCACGCCATGGCGGCTGCGGCGGCGATCCGCGAGGGCATCGAAAGCATGGTCAATCGGTCCAGCCAGACGGTAGTACGATTGGGCGCGCTGCCCACGGTGGAAGTGGAGGTGGTGCCACGCGCGGTTGAGCGTTTCATGCGCACTCCCTTTGCCTGCCGGGTTCATGTGGAGAGCGGTCCCAGCAGCCACGTGCTGGCCTTGCTGCGCGACGGCAATCTCGATTTCATCGTCGGGCGCCTCGCCAGCCCGGACGTGATGAACGGACTGATGTTCGAACACCTTTATTCCGAGCAGTTGACCTTTGCGGTCCATCCCGGCCATCCTCTGGCCCGCAAGCAGGCGCTGAATTATCGGGAACTCGAGGCCTATCCGATACTGCTGCCACCAGCCAATGCCATCATCCGGCCGATTGTGGATTCCCTGTTCATCGCCGGCGGCGTCGGCAGCTTCCGCTACGAGATCGAGACCGTATCCAACAGCTTCGCTCGCGCCTTCGCGCTGGCGAACGACGCCATCTGGACTATTTCACGCAGTGTGGTCGCCCACGATCTCGAAATCGGACAATTGGTAGCGCTGGCGCTCGACACCAGCGCCAGCCACGGCCCGGTAGGCATTACCATGCGCAGCAACGAACAGCAGAACGTGGTGATTTCAGCCATGCTCGATGCGGTGCGAGAAGCGGCCACAGGGATCGCCACCGCTCTCTGAGCGGTCTACGGCATGCGCCGCCAGCCCTGCGGCGGCAAATCTGTCGGCTCGCTGCCGAAGACGCGCTGATAATATTCGCCATAGAGCGGCCGCTCCGCCTCATCGCAGCGGTTGAGAAAGGCGGTGTTGAAGGCGAAGTCGAGATCGCCGAAGACACGATAGTTCTGCGCCCAAGAGATAACGGTGCGCGGAGACATGACCACCGAAACATCGCCTGCCGCAAAACCGGCACGCGTCAGATTGGCCATGCGCACCATCTGCAACAGCATGTCGCGGCGCTCGCCCTCGCCCATCCACGGCACCTTGCTCAATACCACTTCGACCTCGGCACCCTCATCGAGATAATCGAGACGGGCAATGATGTTCCAGCGGTCGAGCTGGGCCTGATTGAGCTGCTGGGTGCCGTGATAGAGCCCGGTGACATCGCCAAGGCCCACCGTATTGGCGGTGGCAAAAAGGCGAAAGAACGGATTGGGCGGAATGACCTTGTTCTGGTCCAGGATGGTCAGCTTTCCCTCGGCCTCGAGCACGCGCTGGATGACGAACATCACATCGGGCCGGCCCGCATCGTATTCGTCGAGTACCAGGGCCACCGGGCGCTGATAGCACCAAGGCAGGAGGCCTTCGCGATATTCGGTGACCTGCTTGCCATCGCGCAGCACAATGGCGTCCTTGCCGATGAGATCGATGCGGCTGACATGACTATCGAGATTGAGACGCACGCAGGGCCAATTTAGGCGCGCCGCCACTTGTTCGATATGGCTGGACTTGCCGGTGCCGTGGCGGCCCTGCAGCAACACGCGCAGATTGCCGTTGAAGCCGGCAAGAATGGCCATGGTGGTAGCCGGATCGAAGCGATAGCTGGGATCGAGCGCCGGAACATGCTCGTCGCTTTCGCTGAAGGCGGGAACCATGCCCTCGATATCGAGGCCGAAAGTTTCCCGGATACTGACTTCGGTATTCGGACGGGCGCCGGGCGACAATTCCTGGATCACGAGGTCTCTCCGGAGCGGGAAATCACGATATTACCATCCTCGACATGGACCGGCACGGGATCGAGCCAGCAGTTTTGCGCGGCGCCGGCGACGCCGAACCCGTCTTCGATACGGAATTCGGCGAAGTGCATGGTGCAGCGGATGCGGCTGCGGTCCTCGTTGAGAAAGTGACCGGCACGATAGTTGAGCGGGGAGGAATAATGCGGACAGATGTTGAGATAGCCGAACACCTGCTCGCCGCGGCGCACCACGAACATGGAGAATACGGTGGTGCCGCGGCCGAAGACGAATTCCCTCGCGTCGCCGTCGGCGATCTCCTGGAGCGGGGCCAGCACCGTGCCGGGCATGGGTGCGCGCGGGCGGGTGCGCCAGAGAGTAGGATCGGGCGTAGAAAGCGCATCAGCCATTGGCGGGCTCCGGCTGGCCCAGACCCCAGTTGAAGCCGGTTATGGTGATGGTTTCGAAAAGGTTTTCGAGCATATAGGGGTCTCCCGCCAGATAGGTCTCGACCGCCTCGCGCGTCTCGGCCTCGATGACCAGCATGGTGCCGATCATCCTGCCCTCGTTGTCGAGCAGCGGGCCGCCGATGCGCACCGCCACGGGCTGGTCGTGAGAACGCAGACGCGCCCGATGGCCGTTGCGCAGGCGCTGCCGATCTTCGAGCCGACCAGGGCGATCAAGGGCGTGGACACAGAAATACGCCATTCCGATCTCAGGGCACCCTGCCTTCGAACGCTGCCTGCAGCATGTCGCGAACCCCTTCGCGCGTCACAGGACGCGGATTGTAATAGGGGTTCTGCAGGGCAATATCGGCGGCCGTGTCGAGATCGGCTTGGGTGAGCCCCATTTCGGCCAGCGAACGCTTGCTCGCGGCGCGCTGGGTCAACTGATAGATGCCGGTGGGCCCATCCACCGTGCCCAGGGCCCGGGCGATGCTGGCCATGGCATGGGGCGCAGCATCGCGGTTATACGCGGCGGTATAGGGGATCATCAGCGCATGGATGTCGGCATGGTTCAGGTTGAACGTGCCGCCCAAGGTGTGACAGATCTTGTGGTGGATCGCCATGCCGACGGCGCCGAGGCAGACACCGGCGAGCCAAGCGCCATAGAGCGCTTCGGAATGGGCATGCAGATTGCCCGGATCGTCCATCAGCGTCGGCAGGGCTCCGCCCAGCGCGCGAATGGAGGCTTCGGCCATCATCGAGATGATGGGGTTGCGATCCTTGGCATAGAGCGCCTCGACCGAATGGGCGATCGCGTTCATGCCGGAGGGACCGGAAATGAAGCTGGGCATGGTGACCGTCAGCTCGGGATCGTAGATGACGGTCTCGGGCAGGATTTTTGGGTCGGAGACGGTGGTCTTGCGACCGGCCTCCGTCTGGCCGAGGATCGGGGTCATTTCCGAGCCGGCGAAAGTCGTGGGAATGACCAGCTGCGGCAGATCGGTGCGGTAGGCGATGGCCTTGGAGAGACCGGTGGTGGAGCCGCCGCCAATGGCGAGGCATCCGTCGGCGCGCACGGAGCCCACCGCCATGAGCGCGGATTCAGTGACCTCGACGGGCGTATGCTGGACCGCACCGGGATACATGATGCCGGCCCGGCCGCCGATGGACTTGGCGATTTCTGCCGCGAGCGCCGACTGGTCGGGCGTCGAGATGACGATGGCCCGCTCGATGCCGAGGCGTTCAAGTTCCTCGGCGACCTTGGCGCGGCTGCCCGCACCGAAGATCACACGGGAGGGATTGGCATTATAGACGAATTCCATGATCCACCACTGGTTCTGTCTGGGGATTAGCGCTCGTAGTGCGGCGGCATCTTGGAGTCAAAGTTGATCCAGACGGATTTGGGCTGGGTATATTCGCGCATCACCTCGAAGCCCATTTCGCGACCATAGCCGCTTTCACCCACGCCGCCGAAGGGCGAGCCGGGGTGCACCACCTTGTAGCAGTTAACCCAGACCATGCCGGCGCGAATATCGCGGGCAAACTTGTGGGCTCGGGTGAGATTGGCGGTCCAAAGGCCGGAACCCAGACCGTATTGCACGCCATTGGCGATTGCGAGGGCTTCCTCGTCGTCCTCGAAGGTCGTGACGGTGACGAAGGGACCGAACACTTCTTCCTGGCTGACGCGGTCGGTGGGCTTGGCGCGCACGATGGTGGGCTCGACGAAATAGCCGTTTGCGAGATCGTCACGGTCGGGCTGCTTGCCGCCGGTAAGGATTTCACCACCCTCGTCCCGGGCGACCTGGGAGAAATGCAGGACACGCTCCTGGTGCTGCTTGGATGTCAGCGGACCCATTTCGGTGGTGGGATCAAGCGGATCGCCCAGCTTGATCGAGCGGGCAAATTTGGTGAAGCCGTCAAGGAATTCGTCGGCGATGGATTTGTGCAGGATCAGGCGTGAGCCGGCGATGCAGGCTTGGCCTTGATTGTGGAAGATAGCGAAGGCAGAGCCACCGATAGCGGCGCGGATATTGGCATCACCAAAGACGATATTGGGGCCCTTGCCACCCAGTTCGAGCTGCACCTTCTTGAGATTGCCGGCCGATGCCTGGACGATGCGGCGGCCGGTTGCGGTCGAGCCGGTAAAGGCGACCTTGCTGATTTCGGGATGCTCGGCGATGCGGGCGCCGGCGGTGTGGCCATAGCCAGGAACCACATTGACGACGCCGGCGGGGAAGCCGACATCGCGCATCAGCTCGGCAATGCGCAGGGTGGAGAGCGGGGTCAGTTCGCTGGGCTTGATGACGATGGCATTGCCGGCAGCGAGCGCGGGCGCCATCTTCCAACTGGTGAACATCAGCGGGAAGTTCCACGGCACGATCTGGCCGACCACACCGACCGGCTCGCGTTGGACGTAGTTGAGAAAGCCGGGATAGACCGGGGGCACAAAGCCCTCGAACTTGTCGGCCATGCCGCCAAAATAGCGGAAGCACCGCGAGGTGCGCGGCACATCGAGCTTGCGCGCATCACGCACGGGATGGCCGGTATCGAGCGCTTCGAGTTCGATCAGTTCGTCGGCATGGGCATCGATGGCGTCGGCCAGCTTGAGCAGCAGATTGCCGCGGTCGGCGGCGTCGGCACGCCCCCAGGCGAGCTGCGCCGCCTTGGCGGCGGTCACGGCACGATCGACGTCTTCGCTGCGCGCTTCGGCGATCTCGCAGATGATCTGACCAGAATAGGGATTGAACACGGGGATGGTGCCCCCGGCGAGGCCATCGACGAACTCGCCGCCAATAAAGAGCTTGGTCTGCACAGCTGATACCGATGCTTTTCTGACTTGATTGAAGTGCTGAAGCAGCCGGCCTTCACACGAGGTGGAGACCGGCCGCAGGGCGGAAGTGGGAGCGACCGCCCGTTCCTAGAACTCGACCGCAACGTCGGGCGCGAGGCCCTGGCGGATCAGTTCGGGGATTTTCGGCGAGCCGTTTTCCCAGACAAGCAGCATGGAACGCTTGGCCGAGAAGCCCTGGTGCCGGATGTCGGCGGGCATGCAGCAGCAATCGCCAGCCTTCATGTTGATCACGGCACGCGGGCGGCCGGTGGCACCGTCCTTGACGTTCCAGGTGATTTCGTCAGTGAGCTGGATGAACCACTCGCAGCGGTCATTGCCGTGCTCGACAGGAAGAATGTACTCCTCCGAAGTCGGGCAGAAGAGACTGTCCTTGACCACCGAGCAAACCGAAGGATTCCAGGTCACGTCGGAACGCGAGAGGTAGCCGAAGAGATTGTAGGCGGAGACTTCGTGCTCAAAGCCAGGTTCGGGGTGAACCTCCGGCCGGTCCTGCGGAACATCGGCAAACATGCGGTTGACCGGATAGCCATTGGTATCGGTGCGCACCGGGGTATCGCCCGGCAGGCCGACCATGCGCCGGGCGGTGACCCGTTCGCGGCTCACGGCCTCGTCGTTGTCGCCATTCTTGACGCCCCAAGGAACGCCGGTTTCCATCGGCGCAGCGAAGGGATCGTAACCCTCATTGGTCCAGTCGGAGACCATCTGCTTGAAGACGTCCATGAGCTTGTCGGCCTTGAAGCGCTCGACGAAATCCCGTCCGGCAGAAGTATAGGCCTCGTTGGTGGCGCCCATGAACATGTCGACTTCACCATAGTAATTTGTGGTGCCGAAGACCTGGTCGAAGTTCACGGTGCCGTAGAAAAAGCCCCAGGCCACGTCGCGCATCAGGGCGCGCAGGAAGGCATCGGCCGGCATGGTATGCACGCCGGTGGGGGTGGTGACGTAGCAGAAGTACTCGTCGCGGTGGAACTTGAACGAGCCGGCCTGGAACGACTTGTAGCCCGTGATGTTGTCAGCCGGATTGATGGCATAGGTGCCGTTGATCGGCAGGCCGCGCGGGTTGCTGATCTCTTCGTCAGTGCCGGCGAAAGCGGATTCTTTCATAGCCATGGCGGTGTCTCCTTCGTCGGAATTACTTCTGGCAGAACTGTGCCCATTTGTGCTGGGTCACGGCGCCGTCGATGGACTGGATGAGAATGGTGCAGGTTTCCGCGGCGCTGAACTTGTAGGCTGCGCCGACGGGCAACATGGCCATGTGGCCACGACCAAGCACGACGTAGCCCATATTGGCGCCTTCTGGCTTGCTATCGATCTTGACGGCGCCTTCGCTCTCGGGGTCGACCAGAGCATCGGGATCGGGAAGCTTGATGAAGTCGACGCGGACCTTGCCATCCATGGAGATGACGAACTCGTCATGGGCAGCGGTGTACCAGGGTGACTCCCCCTCAGCCTTGGCGCTCTCGATCACATATTCGAAGTTCTTGGCGACGGCGACGCGCTCGTAGGGAGCGGATTTGGCGGCCACTTCGAACATATTGGAGAAGACATAGCGCTTCGGGTCGTCGTCGATGGCGGTAACGCCGCCTTTCTTATAAGAATGAATGGAGCCAAAATCTGTGGTGTACTGACCCACGGCGAACCTCCTCTGGAACTATGTCGGTGCGGAACCTTCGGCGGAAAGACTAGGCAATCGAGGCGATACGGGGCCTGCACAAAGCGGGCATCCTTCTGCGCATTCCGCGCCCGTAAACCGCCCTCTCCATTCTCTTTTGCGTTATCCTGGCACCTCGGCAGGGAACGAAAAAATGGCAGACGAAGACATCCGTTCGACCATTCTGAAGCGGGACGAAAAGGGCCAGGTGCGCAATGGAGCCGAATGGCTGGCGCTGTGGTCGGACCCCGATTCCATGCGCTCGCGGGCGGAACTGCGCGAAAAGCGAAGCACGGAGCGCCACCAGCTCGAACTGGCCGGCCAGTTGTCGGCCGCGGCCCGATCGCTGTCGGGACGGGACGATATCGACGTGCAGATCGGAGAAGCCGATCCCGCCGGCGGCCTGCGGGCCGACCTGGATGAGTTGCGGCCGGACAATATGCCAGCCCTGCGCGGGCGCATTGATTCCGCCGCCTTGTTCCTGCGCTACCACGACGCCGATATCCACGCCGCGCTGACCCCGGAGCGCCCAGGCGATGCAAGGCTCTTCAACCTGCTGGAGCTGCTGCGTTGCGAAGCGGCGGGGGCAGACCGGCTCAAGGGCATCGGCGACAACCTCGCCGCTGCGCATCTGGCGCGCCTTGCCAAATCGGACCTTCTGGGCGCGCATCTCGCGTCCCTGGTGCCACTCGAAGAGGCCATTCGCATGGTGGTGGGCGACATGCTGGTCGGCCGCGCCGAGCCGTCCATTCCCACCTCCGGCTTCTGGATGTGGAACCGCTGGATGCATGAGCGGCTGCAGCGGCAGCTCGATGCGCTGAGGGCCAATATCGAAGACCAGCGCGCTTATGGCGAAGCGGCAAGAACATATATCGAAGCACTCTACACGGCCCTGCATGGACGCGGCGAGGGCCCGGTGCGTCGCGAGATCAGCAATCGCGCCGGTGGCGGACCGGACGAAGGCGAACTCGAGCATGGATCGAGCCAGACCGAAGACGAGAGCTTCGAGCCAGGGCCGGATGCGCTGACCGCCGACGAGGACCCACCCTCGATCTGGCCACCAGTAGAGGTGGCGCCGCAGGCGCGCGCCCTACCCTACCGGGCTTACACCACGCGGCACGATCAGGTGGCGCGCGCTGAAGATCTGGTGCCGCAGCAGATCATGCGGCAGGCGCAGGAAACGCTGGACAAGCGCCGCAGCGCCAACCGCCGCAGCATGGCGCGGCTGGTGACGCAATTGCAGCGCCGGCTGATGGCCAAACAGGCACGCTCATGGAGTTTCGATCTCGAAGAAGGACTGGTCGACGCCTCGCGCCTTGACCGGGTGGTGGTCAATCCCGGTTTTGCCGACGCCTATAAGCAGGAGGAGGAATCCCGGTTCCGCGACACCTGTGTGACGCTATTGATCGACAATTCCGGCTCGATGCGCGGCAAGACCATCGAACTGGCATGCATCGCCGCGGACCTGATCTGCGCCGCGCTGGAAAACTGCGCGGTGACCACCGAGGTTTTGGGGTTCACCACCATGGGCTGGAAAGGTGGACAAGCGGCACAGGAATGGTTGCGTGCGGGCCGGCCGGCCAATCCGGGGCGGCTCAACGATCTGCTTCACGTCGTTTACAAGGGGGCCGACGAGCCCTATCGCCGCGCGCGGCTCAACCTCTGCGCCATGATGTCGGCAGACCTGCTAAAGGAAAATATCGACGGCGAAGCTCTGGTCTGGGCGGCGCGGCGACTGATGGGCCGATCGGAACAGCGACGCATCCTGCTAGTCATTTCCGATGGCGCGCCGGTGGATCAGGCGACGATCGAGGCCAATGACGACAAGGACATTCTCGACCGGCATCTGCGCGAGGTGATCGCAGAGATCGAGCGCAGCGGGCAGATCGAGCTTACCGCCATCGGCGTGCGGCACGATGTCGACAAATATTACCGCTCGGCGCGCCGGATCGACGCCATCGAGGAATTGGGACCGGCTCTGATCGGGGCATTGGACGCCCTGCTGATGCGTCAGTGAATGCCGATAAGGCCCGGCTCGAGCGTATAAAAGCCTGCTAATGTCAGCTCGACGCTGACATCATCGAAGGTGGGATTGGCGAAATACCAGCCGTGGATGCCGGTGAGCGGCGCGGTCAATGCACCATTGCCTTCCATTGCCGTCCCCTTGCCATAGTCCATCACCTCGGCGGGGCTGCCATCGGCGGGCGTGGTATGGCCATGAAATTCGAAGAGAATGGGAACCGAGGCTTTCCAGGAATAGACCAGAGTCTGCCCCTCTTCGAGCGTCACCTTATACTCGGTGGCCCCCAGGGTGCGGCCGAAGGCGCCGATGGGCACGGTGATCACATCCTGCCGGAACGGCGTGGGCTCGGGGCGGGCAATCTCCGGCGGCGCTGAGAAGCGCGTTTCCACCACCACCTCGGGCGGCGCGGACAACCTGTTGAGCCCGGTCAGCGCGCCGAAGCCGGTCGGGTCCAGGCCATATTCGGTGGGCAGAATGACCGCGAAAGTCAAAACAGTGCCGAGAATGGCGGCACCGGCCACCTGCAGCGCCAGTTGGCGCGTCGTTGGATGAGGCATGGGGGCGGGACTGTCTGCGCTCATGGCGTACTCCAAAATCCAACCAGTTGCATTTGCACCAGGGCGAAACCGGCCGCCATGATCAGCACGTTGACGGTCGTGGCCTGCCGGGCGAAGCCGGGCATGCTGCGCCAGATCTGGAGCGCGGTGAGGATGAAGGCGAGCGCTGCCAGTTGCCCCAGTTCGACGCCAATATTGAAAGCGATCATGTTGGGCACCAGCCCGTCGGACGAGAGGCTGAGATCCTGTAGCTTGGTGGCAAGGCCAAAGCCGTGGATCAGCCCGAACACGAGCACCACGAGCTTCTGATTGGGCGAATAGCCCAGCAGTTTCCGGAAGCCGCCTAGGTTGTCGAAGGCCTTGTAGATCACCGAAAAGCCGATGATGGCATCGACGATATGTGCATCGAGCCGCAGCCCGGAGAGCACGCCGAAGAGAAGGGTGATCGAATGGCCGATACTGAACATAGTCACGCAAATGGCCACATCCCGCAGGCGATAGAGGAAGAAGATGACGCCGAGCAGGAACAGCAGATGGTCGTAGCCGGTGAACATGTGCTTGGCGCCCAGGTAAAGATAGGGCCAGAACTGCACACCTGTGGCAGTTTCGAGAAAGGCGGCGTCGCCCCCGGCCACGCCATGGGCGACGGCCGGGAGGCACGAAAGCGCCAGAAGGGCGAGAGCCAGACCGGCGATGGCGGGCGCCATAGCGCCCTGCCGCCCGAATGCTGCGTTCGACCGATCCTGTACGGTCATTCCTTGAGGAAATCCTCGATGCGGTCGAAGTCGAAATATTCGAAGGGCGTGCGGAAGGTTGCGTGGCAACTGTCGCACATGACTTCGAGTTCCTCGACCCGCGCCAGCATTTGGTCCGGCGTGGCGTCGGCGGCTTCCTGGGCCTTGAAGAACGCCTCGT
>DATMSG010000116.1:0-3951 GCA_035565515.1 Devosia sp. | reverse complement strand
CTATGTGTTCCGCAACGAAAAGCCCGGCCCCGGCCGTTTCCGCCAGTTCATGCAGTTCGACGCCGACACGGTCGGCGCGGCCGGTCCCGAAGCCGACGCCGAAATGTATATGATGGTCGCCGACGTGATGGACGAACTGGGTCTTGCGGGTCAGTACGTCGTCAAGGTCAACAATCGCAAGGTGCTGGACGGTGTCCTCGATACCGCCGGCATCACCGATGACGCCCAGAAGCTCACCGTCCTTCGCGCCATCGACAAGCTCGACAAATTCGGCCCCGAAGGCGTCAAGCTCCTGCTCGGCGCGGGCCGCAAGGACGAGAGCGGCGATTTCACCAAGGGTGCCGGCCTCACGCCAGGCCAGATCGAGCCCATCCTTGCCTATGTAGATAGCGGCGTCCCTGCCGAGGGCATCGAAAAGGGCAGCAATGCCCATGTCAGCGCCACCATCGATACGCTCGCCTGCCTTATCGGCGGTTCCGAAACCGGCCTTGCCGGGCTGCAGGAATTGGCCAGCATTTTTGGCCTGGTCAGTGCCGCCGGCTTCAGCGGCCGCGTCGTGCTCGACCCTTCGGTCGTGCGCGGCCTCGAATATTATACCGGTCCAGTATTCGAGATCGAGCTGACCTTCACCGTCACCAATGAAAAGGGTCAGCCGGTCGTCTTCGGCGCCGTGGGCAGCGGCGGGCGTTATGATGGGCTCATCTCGCGCTTCCGCCGCGAGCCGGTCCCCGCCACCGGCTGCTCCATCGGTGTCTCGCGCCTTGCCAATGCCCTCAAGCTCACCGGCAATCTCAATGCCACCGAGCCGGCCGGCCCCGTCGTTGTCCTCGTCATGGACAAGGACCAGACCGCCTCCTACCAGACCATGGTGGCCGAACTGCGCAGCGCTGGCATCCGCGCCGAAATGTTCCTCGGCAATACCAAGAATTTCGGCAAGCAGGTCTCCTACGCCGACAAGCGCAATTCCCCCGCCGTCATCATCGAAGGCAGCCAGGAGCGCGAACAGGGCGTGGTCCAGATCAAGGACCTCATTGCAGGCAAGGAAGCCGCCCAGGCCATTACCGATAATGCCGAATGGAAAGCCGCGCGGCCGGGCCAGTTCGAGGTCAAGCGCGAAGACCTTGTATCGGCCATCAAGAAACTCCTGAGCGATCAGTGATGCTTTTTCGGCAGGGGCAAGAGCCATGACGAACGCGGCGATGCGACGGGCCCAGCTCGAAGCCCTGGTCGAAGCACAGGGTGGTTGCCGGGCCACACCCCCATTGCTGCTTGCGGCCGATCCCTATTTCGATCTCGCCGGCGAGGAATTCGGCCGCCGCCTGCTGCTCACCACCGACCTGACCGGCGCTGAACACTGTCTGCGGCCCGAATTCACCCTGCCCATCGTGCGCGACTATATCGCCGATGGCACGCGCCAGCCGGCTGCCTTCACCTATCTCGGCCCGATTTTCCGCCAGCGCGAAACAGGTCCTGCCGAATTCGATCAGGCCGGCATCGAACTGCTTGCCCAGCCTGATGGCGACGTGGCGCTCGATCAGGTTTTTACCTTCGCTCGCGCCGCTCTTTCTATTTACGGCCTGCCTGCCCGAATTCGGCTTGGCGGGGTTGGTCTCTTCGAGGCGCTGCTGGTGCAGGCCGATATGCCGGCCGCCTGGCGTCCGCGTATCCGGCACCGTTTTGGACACACCGAGGCCATGGAACGACTTTTGGCCCGCCTTGAAGCAGCACCCGACGCGCCGCGACAGGAGCAACCTTCGCGCGATGCGCTGATCGAAGATGTCACCGCCCGCATGGTTTCCACCGGTCTCAGCTTGTCCGAAGGCCGCACGCCCGAGGAAATCGCCGACCGCTATCTCGAGCAGCAGGCGCTTGATGCCGCATATGTTCCAGCCGGGACGCTGAAATTGCTGCGCGACTATCTTGCCATTTCCGGGGATGTACTCTCGGCGCTGCGCCAGATCGAGGCACTGGCCGAAAGCCACAAGCTCATGCTCGGCGCTCCGATCCGCGCCATTCGCCGCCATCTCGACAAGCTCGGGGAAGCGCCGGTCAGTTTCGATGCCGCCTTCTCGCCGCGCCTGGATTATTACACCGGCATCGTCTTTGAAATGACCGGCCGCAAGGGCGAAATTCTGGCTTCAGGCGGACAATATGACCGCCTGCTGGAGCGCCTCGGGGCCACCGCGCCCATTGCCGCCTCGGGCTGCGCGCTCTGGGTGGATCGCCTGGAAGCGGAGGTCTCGGCATGAACGCGAAAAGTGCTACCCGGTTTTTGGGCTGGTTCATGCGGGGGATAGACCTATGAACGGCATCACTCTCGCCGTGCCCTCCAAGGGGCGCCTTGAAGAACTGACGCGC
The DNA here is from genome assembly GCA_035565515.1 of Devosia sp. GTDB lineage: Bacteria > Pseudomonadota > Alphaproteobacteria > Rhizobiales > Devosiaceae > Devosia. The sequence continues at coordinate 1,593 of DATMSG010000116.1, read as the reverse complement.
GAATGGTTCGCCGCCCGTGGCCTCACCATTTCCCGCCCCGGCGGTGCACGGTCCTATCTCGGCGTCATGGAAGGAGAGCCGGACGTCACCGTGCGCTTCTTCCCTGCCTCCGAAATTGCCCGCGAATTGATCCGCGGCAATATCGATATCGGCGTCACCGGCCGTGACCTGATCCACGAAACCAGCGAAACCGGACCGGAGTCGGTGCACTTTGCCCGCGCCCTCGAATTCGGCCATGCCGACGTGGTCATCGCCGTGCCGGAGGCCTGGATCGATGTCACCCATCTCCATGACCTTGCCGATGTTGCCTCCGATTTCCGCAGCCGCCATAAGCGCTGGCTGCGCATCGCGACCAAATATGTCACCATCACCCGCCAGCATTTTGCCCGGGCCGGCATTGCCGAATACCGGATCGTGGAAAGCCTCGGCGCCACCGAAGCGGCGCCGGCTTCCGGCGTAGCCGACATCGTCGTCGATATCACCTCCACGGGTTCGACCCTGGCGGCCAATGGCCTGCGTGTGCTCGACGATGGGGTCATGCTCAGGAGCGAAGCCAATCTCATCGTTTCGCGCACGGCAAATTGGCCTTCGGGCAAAAAGGCCCATCTTGACGATCTGCTGAAACGTCTGGACGCATCAACCATTTAGGCTCGGGTTTCCAAATGGAGAAGCGGTGACGGGAACCAAGAGTGACGGGGACGGCGGCGGAGACTGACGTCAGCCCCTGTTAACCGGGCCGGCGCGGTGCTAAGAGGCCGCAGCTTTCCTCCGGTTTCCCCATGCTCGATCCTCTCACTCTTGTTGCCCTTGGCGGCGTCGGCTTGCTCGCCGGCTTTGTTGATGCCGTTGCCGGCGGCGGCGGCATGCTATCCGTTCCGGCCCTGCTTTCCGCCGGGCTGCCGCCCATTGCGGCGCTTGCGACCAACAAGATGCAGTCGGTCATCGGCACGGCCATGGCCACCTATACCTATTGGCGCAGAGGCTTCGTTTCCCTCAGGGCGCTGATCCCCTCGATCGCGGTGACCTATGCCGGCAGCTTGCTCGGCGCCCTCACGGTCAAGCAGATCGATACTTCATTGCTTAATCTTGCCGTTCCCGTGGCGCTGATCGGGGTGGCGCTCTATTTCCTCTTTGCCCCCAATCTGTCCGATGCCGATCGCGCCTCGCGCCTGGCTTTCCCCAAATGGGTTCCGCTTCTCGGCTTTGCCGTGGGCTTTTACGATGGGATTTTCGGCCCGGGTACCGGTTCGTTCTTCACCATCGGCTTCGTGCTGCTCTTCGGCCTCGGCGTTACCCGCGCCGCGGGCAATACCAAACTGCTGAACCTGGTTTCGAACCTCGCGGCCCTGACCATTTTCATTCCCAGCGGCGATGTCGTCTGGCCGGCCGTCCTCTGCATGGCCGTCGGTCAGCTTGCCGGGGGTTATATCGGCGCCCATGCCGGCATTCGCTTTGGCGCCAAACTCATCCGGCCGCTGGTCGTGGTGATTTCCATCGCCATGGCGGTCAAGCTGATCCTCTGGCCCTGACGGCCGCGAAACCTGCCGCCCATTGCGGTTTCGAGCTTTTCTTGCCAAATCGCGCCGCAGCCAG
>DATMSG010000115.1:0-2738 GCA_035565515.1 Devosia sp. | reverse complement strand
GGCCCTGCCCGCCGGCGATGCCGTAACCGCCCTTGCCGCCCTCACCGACGCGCCGGTCCCGATGCCGCCGCTCCATACGCCCGGCTCTGAAGTCACTCTGACCGCCTATGCGGCGGCACCAACGGCACTGGGGCGCCCCGTGATTGCCTCGCTCGGCCCCACGGTTACCGGATCCATTCCGGCCTCGCGCTCGGTTCTCGCCTCCGTTGGCACGCCCATGCCGGCCGAACTGACGGCCCTGCCGCCCTCGCCGACCGAGATGGCAAACCTGTTCTCGGGTACTTTTGACGCCGTCGAAAGCGCCAAGCCATCCAACCTCGTCGCCGCGCTGACCAATCACGTCGCGCGCCCTGCTACGGCCGGCATGCGCAAGCCCGACCTCGTTGCGCCCGATTTCGAACACGTCATCGACGTCTTCGCCGCCCCGGCAAGCCTGAGCTCGAACCACTTCGCGGTGATCTTTGATCGCGATGAAGCCGATTTCGATCCGACCCCGGAAATGGGCCGTTATGTCATCGTCATGGGTGCCGGCGAAGACACGACCATGGGCGGAAATCGCCGTTTCGCCCCCTCGGTCAACTAAAAGAGGCGCAGGCGCCGCATCGGCGCCACTTTCTTTGATTTCAAGCGTTTGATCAGACCGGCATCCGACTGGCGCCGGTCCTTGCATTGGCACAGTCACGCGCCTAAAGACATTGCTGTTGCCGCCGCTTCCCAAGGAGCCTCCGCTTGGCCGAAAAGCCGCAAACCCCGTTGCTCGACACGGTCCATTCCCCCGCCGATCTGCGCGCCCTGCCCCGCGAACAGCTGCGCCAGCTTGCCGATGAACTGCGCACCGAAGTGATCGATGCGGTTTCCGTCACCGGGGGGCATCTGGGCGCCGGCCTCGGGGTGGTCGAGCTGACGGTGGCCCTGCACGCGGTCTTCGACACCCCGCATGATCGCATCATCTGGGATGTCGGCCACCAGGCCTATCCGCACAAGATTCTCACCGGCCGCCGCGACCGCATGCGCACCCTGCGCCAGAAGGATGGGCTTTCCGGCTTCACCCGCCGCGCCGAAAGCGAATATGATCCCTTTGGCGCCGGCCATTCCTCGACGTCGATTTCCGCCGGCCTCGGCATGGCCGTTGCCAGCGAGCACCTTGAGACCCCGCGAAATGTCGTCGCCGTCATCGGCGATGGCGCCATGTCCGCCGGCATGGCCTATGAAGCCATGAACAATGCCGGCGATATGGATGCGCGCCTCGTCGTCATCCTCAACGACAACGATATGTCGATCGCTCCGCCGACCGGCGCGCTGCGCGCCTATCTCGCCCAGCTCGTCTCGAGTCCGGCCTATCGCGGCACGCGCGATGCGGCCAAATCGGTCGTCAGCAAGCTGCCGCAATTCCTCTACGAACCGGCGCGGAAAACCGAAGAATTCGCCCGCTCCTTCTTCACTGGCGGGACCCTCTTCGAAGAGCTTGGCTTTTACTATGTCGGCCCCATCGACGGGCACAATCTCGACCACCTGCTGCCCGTGCTCGACAATGTGCGTGAGATGGAAAAGGGCCCGGTCCTCGTCCATGTCGTCACCAAGAAGGGCAAGGGCTATGCTCCGGCCGAAAACTCGGCCGACAAATATCACGGCGTCAGCAAATTCAACGTCATCACCGGCGCCCAGACCAAGACGCCCTCCAATGCGCCATCCTATACCGCGGTCTTTGCCGACACGCTGATCCAGGAAGCACAGAACGACAGGCGCGTCGTCGCCGTCACCGCCGCCATGCCCTCGGGGACCGGCCTCGACAAGTTCGCCGAACTGTTCCCCGATCGCATCTATGATGTCGGCATTGCCGAACAGCATGCCGTGACCTTTGCGGCGGGTCTTGCCAGCGAAGGCATGCGCCCCTTCTGCGCCATCTATTCGACCTTCCTGCAGCGCGCCTATGACCAGGTGATCCACGACGTGGCCATTCAGGGCCTGCCCGTGCGCTTCGCCATCGATCGCGCCGGCTTTGTCGGTGCCGACGGCCCCACCCATGCCGGCAATTACGACAATGCCTATCTCGGCGCCGTTCCCGGCATCGTGCAGATGGCGGCCGCCGACGAGGCCGAACTGCGCCATATGGTGGCGACGGCCACCGCCTATGACGCCGGCCCGATAAGCTTCCGCTATCCGCGCGGCGAAGGCATGGGCGTCGATCTGCCCGCGCGCGGCGAAACTTTGCCGATCGGCAAGGGCCGTATCATCCGGGAGGGCAGCACCATTGCGCTCCTCTCCTATGGCACGCGGCTCGGCGAAGTGCTGGCTGCCGCCGACAAGCTGGCAGCCCTGGGCCTCAATCCCACCGTTGCCGATGCGCGCTTCCTAAAACCGCTGGATGAAGAACTGATCGCCCGCCTCGCCCAGACCCATGACGTGCTCATCACCACCGAAGAAGGCGGCCTCGGCGGCTTCGGCAGCCATGTCGCGACCTTCCTCGCCACCAATGGCCTGCTCGATGGCAAGGTGCGTTTCCGCCCGCTGATGATCCCGGATCGTTTCGACGAGCATTCGAGCCAGGCCGACATGTACGCCGCGGCCGGCCTTGACCGCGCCGGCATCGTCGCGACGGCCCTCACCACCCTCGGCTATGACGAAGCCGCCATGAAAGCGGCTCTGGCTCAGGCCTAGTCCTTCGCAGAAATATCCCGATCACGGGCTCCTTCCCGCTGTCGCGGGGAGGACCCGGTGATTGAGGTTCTCGCGCCTAT
>DATMSG010000114.1:0-56529 GCA_035565515.1 Devosia sp. | reverse complement strand
GCAACGGGCGCGCCTGCGGCACATGGAGCGGCACCGGCAGCGCAAGGCGCCGAACCGGACGAAGCCGCAGCCTGCGCGCTCGGACGCGGCGGCACCGGATTGGTCACGTGGTCATAGGCAATGGCGGCGGTGGTGACAGCGAGCGCGGCACCGAAAAGCAGAGTATTGCGTGCGCTCATTTCTTGGCGAACCCATCAAGACCGAAGAAGGGACGCAGCCAGACGCCCACGAAAGATCCGGCAAAGGCGGCGGCGAACCACAGCCAGCCATGCAGACTACCGGTCGCAATGCCTGAGAACAATGCGCCGATATTGCAGCCAAAGGACAGGCGCGCGCCATAGCCCATGAGGAGGCCACCGGTCACGGCCGCCAGCAACGACCCGAGTGGCAATTTTGCCTTGGGCGCGAATTTGCCGGCAATGGCGGCAGCCGCCGCAGCGCCGAGCACCAGACCGAAATCCATCACGGAAACGGTATCGGCCAACACACTGGAATTGAGCGCCTGGGCCTGGGCCGGCCAGGTCCAGAACTCCCAGCTCGCAACGGGGATGCCGATGGCCGAAGCGATCTTGGCGCCCCAGAGGCCAAAACCATAGGTGATCGACCAGGGATGCCCGGCCAGCAGCAGCGTCGCGATATTGAGCAGGGCGAGCACCAGCCCTGCACCGACCAGCGGCCAGGGGCCATAGAGAATCCAGGTCCAGCCCTGCCGCGCCGGGGCCGGCTCAGGCTCGATATTGCCATGCACGCGCTTTTCGATCAGCGCGGTGACCAGGGCCACGGCTGCAAGACCGGCAATCGTCGCCGCAATGGCAAAGCCGACGCCCAGTTCCGCGCCGAGGCTCATCGCGGGCAGAGCCGGCTGCAGCAGCCAGAACGGCAGATGCGCCGTACCGATGACGGCGCCGATGATGAAAAACACCAGCGTGACCAGCATACGCGCCGAACCGCCGCCGACTGTGAACAGCGTACCCGAACCGCAGCCGCCACCCAGCTGCATGCCGAGCCCGAATATGGCCGCCCCGAGCAGCACCGAAACGCCGACCGGCGCCATGGCGCCGGCCATGGCCTGACCGCCAATATTGCCGGCAGCCACCAGCGGGATCATCGCCAATGCCGCAACGCCGATGGTCAGCATTTGCGCCCGCATGCCGCGGCCGCGCTTTTCGACCACCATGCGCTTCCAGCCGCCCGTAAAGCCGAACGAGCCGTGGTACAGTGCCACGCCCAGCCCGCCGCCGATCAGAAACAGCGTACCCTGGCGCAGATCGACCTGCCAGGTGATGAAAGCAAAGCCGGCCAACAACATGGCGGCAGCGACGAAAAGCGGAGCCCTATCCACCACGGCGGGCGGCAGGAATTTTGGCGCGGATGCGGAAATATCGCTCATGATTCTCAAAATGGCAAAGTTCTAAAAGGTTTGGATGCTGCAGCCTTGCGGCGCAACATCCAAATCCAGATCAGTTATTGCGAGCCGCGATCTTACTGGATCGGGCGGGCTGGATCGGCAGCCCATTCGGCCATCGAACCGTCATACATGGCGGTGTTCTTATTGCCGCCAACTTCATGGAGCGCGAACCAGGCGATCGAAGCCCAGTGGCCGGTATTGCAGAAGACGATGTTCTTTTCGTCCTGGGCCAGGCCCGCGCCCTGCGCCAGCGCCGCAACGGTTTCGGGCAGTGCGAAGCTGGCATATTCGGCGCTGTAGAGCTTCGAGTGGGGAATGTTCACGGCGCCGGGAATGGTGCCCTCGATGCGGACCACCGGGCTCTTGGACTGGCCGAGATACTGCTCTTCCGGCCGGCCATCGATCAGCTTGGTGCCATCGGCAAGCGCAGCTTCGACGTCCGGCGTCGTGGCGCGCAGTTCGGGACGAACATTGACCGGGAACTCGGCAGCAGCCGGAACGGCCGCCTCGGCAACACGTTCGCCGCCGACAGCGTCATACTGGCGCCAGCCGCCATCGAGGATCGAAACGGCGTCGTGGCCGAGATATTTGAAGGTCCAGTAGACGCGGGTTGCGCCACCGAATTCGGACGAATCCGTGCCCCACGGCACGATAACCACGTGATCGTCGGCGTCGACGCCGAGGCTGCCGATAAGCGCCGCGATCTGCTCGACTGCCGGAATCTGGCCCGGCACGCCGTCAACCTCGGTGCGCCAGCCGGCGCTGGCATAGGGCGCGACAGCTGCATTGGCGATATAGGGCAGATCGCCCAGGTCGGTCTCGTCGATCTTGTCGCGAATATCGATGATCGCGACATTCTCGTCGCCAGCATGCGCCTTGAGCCATTCGGCGGTCACGAGCGGGGTGACATCTGCCGCAAAGGCAAAAACAGGAGCCGCAACGACAAAAGCAGCGGCGGCGGCAAACGATGCGAAGCGCATGGCAATCCTCCAAAATGAATTGAAGGAAATCTATACGGGCCAGGTAGAGAAATCGAAGCGTGGGGGTTCAAATGTGGCAACGAAGAGGCAAAAGTGCTCTCTGCCGCACCCCGCTTTGAGAACGTTATTCCAAGGCCTCGTCGCGCACCGCTGAAACTGGAAGGGCGCGGTTCTCACCGCGCCCCCTAAAACCTTATCGCGTCAGCGGCTTATACGTTGCCCGCTTCGGATTGACGGCATCGGCGCCCAGGCGGCGCACCTTGTCCGCCTCATAGTCCTGGAAGTTGCCTTCGAACCATTCCACATGGCTGTCGCCTTCGAAGGCCAGCATGTGCGTTGCCAGGCGATCGAGGAACATGCGGTCGTGGCTGATGATCACGGCGCAGCCGGCGAATTCCTCCAGCGCTTCTTCGAGCGCGGCGAGGGTTTCGGTATCGAGGTCGTTGGTCGGTTCGTCGAGGAGCAACACGTTGGCGCCCGACTTCAGCATCTTGGCGAGGTGCACGCGATTGCGCTGGCCGCCCGAGAGATTGCCGACCTTCTGCTGCTGGTCGCCACCCTTGAAATTGAAGGTGGAGGTATAGGCACGCGAGTTCATTTCGCGCTTGCCGAGCATCAGGATATCGTCGCCTTCCGAGATTTCTTCCCAGACGGTCTTGTTCGGGTCGAGCGCGTCGCGGCTCTGGTCGACATAGCCCAGATGCACGTTTTCGGCGACCGTGACGGTGCCGCTATCGGGCTTTTCCTGGCCCGTCAGCATCTTGAAAAGCGTGGTCTTGCCCGCGCCATTGGGACCGATAATGCCCACGATGCCACCGGGTGGCAGCTTGAACGACAGGTTATCGATAAGCAGGCGGTCGCCGAACGACTTGGAAAGGCCTTCCACATCAATGACGTTGTGGCCGAGACGTTCGCCGGGCGGAATGATGATCTGCGCCGTGTGCGACTGGGTACGGGCCTCGTTGACCTTGACCAGCTCGTCATAGGCACGGATACGCGCCTTGGACTTGGCCTGGCGTGCCTGGGGGCTTTGGCCCATCCATTCCTTTTCGCGTTCCAGCACCTTGGCGCGGGCCGCATCTTCGCTCTTTTCCTGCGCAAAGCGCTTGGCCTTGGCGTCGAGGTAAGCCGAGTAATTGCCTTCATAGGGCACGCCGCGGCCGCGATCGAGTTCGAGAATCCATCCCGTGACATTGTCGAGGAAGTAGCGATCGTGGGTAATGATCAGCACCGCGCCCTCGAATTCGCGCAGGTGCCGTTCGAGCCAGGCCGTGGTTTCGGCGTCGAGGTGGTTGGTCGGTTCGTCGAGCAGCAGCAGGTCGGGTTTTGAGAGCAGCAGCGCGCAAAGCGCCACGCGGCGCTTTTCACCGCCCGACAGATTGGTCACGTCGGCATCGCCCGGAGGGCAGCCGAGGGCTTCCATGGCGACTTCGACCTGCGATTCGAGATCCCACAGGTTCTGTGCGTCGATCTGATCCTGAAGCTTGGTCGCTTCGTCAGCGGTCTCGTCGGAATAGTTCATCATCAACTCGTTGTAGCGGTCGACGATGTCCTTCTTTTCCTTGACGCCCATCATGACGTTGCCGAGCACGTTCAGCGCCGGATCGAGCTGCGGCTCCTGCGCCAGATAACCGATCTTGGCGCCATCGGCGGCCCAGGCTTCGCCAGTAAATTCGGTGTCTATGCCGGCCATGATTTTCAGCAGCGTCGACTTACCCGAGCCGTTGGGGCCCAGAATGCCGATCTTGGCGTCGGGGTAGAAGGAGAGATGGATATTATCCAGCACCTTCTTGCCGCCAGCATAGGCCTTCGACATTCCGTGCATGTGATAAATAAACTGGCGGGCCATGCGGAGCGATCCTCAGATGAGAAATTTGCGCCGTATTTAGGGGATAGGCCTTTGCTAGGCAACCGCAGACCGAAATGGCCGGTTGCTTCTGCCTGCAATCCCGCCGCACACATATGCCCAGCCTCGCAAACGGAGAATGCGCCGAACCATGAACCGTCCGACGATTGCCCTTGTGGCTGCCCTGGCCGCCGCCCTGCCCGTGGCAGCCCAGGAAAGCCCGCTCCCTCCGGTCAGTCACTTCACGCTCGATAATGGCCTCGAACTCGTGGTGATTCCCGATCGGCGCGCACCCGTGGTGACGCATATGGTATGGTACCGCACCGGCGGCGCGGATGATCCGGCGGGGCAATCGGGCGTCGCCCATTTCCTCGAGCACCTGATGTTCAAGGGCACTGCAAAATATCCCGCCGGCACACTCGAAACGACGGTCAACGAGCTTGGCGGCCAGCTCAACGCCTTCACTACGGCAGACGTTACGGTTTATTTCGAAACGGTGCCGCCCGATGCTCTGGGCCAGATGATGGACATCGAGGCCGACCGCATGCGCAACCTCGTTCTGCCCGAAGAGGTCATCGCCGCCGAGCGGTCCGTGGTGCTCGACGAGCGCCGGCAGCGCGTCGAATTGCAACCGGGTTCGATTCTGGCCGAACAAGTCTCGGCAACGCTCTTTCAGAACCACCCCTATCGCATTCCGGTGATCGGCTGGGCACACGAGATCGAAGCCCTTGGTCGCGAAGACGCATTGTCTTTTTACGGCCAGCACTATGCGCCCAACAATGCCCTCGTGGTGGTTGCCGGAGACGTCGATGCGGAGGCCGTCAGGCAGATGGCAGAAGACACCTATGGCAAGGTCGGGCGTGGCCCCGAACTGCCACCCAGGGCACGCCCGCAAGAGCCACCGGCGCAAGCCAGCCGTACCGTTACACTGCGTGACGCCCGCGTCTCGCTGCCAAGCTTTACGCGCAACTGGGTCGTGCCGAGCTATCGCCAGGCCGAGGCCGGCGAAGCCGAAGCGCTTGACGTGCTTTCCGCAATCCTGAGCGATGGTCCGCAGAGCCGGCTCTATCAGGCGCTGGTGGTCGAGGCCGGCATAGCTGCGCAAGCCCGCGCCAGCTACGATGGCGGCGCATTCGACTATGGCCGTTTTGTGCTTTACGGCGCCCCGCGCCCCGGCACAACGATCGAAGCGCTTGAAGCGGCCATCGACGCCGAGATCGACGATATCATTACCAATGGCATTTCCGAGGCCGAACTCGATCGGGTCAAGACCCGCTTCATCCGCAGCACGATTTTCGCCAGGGATGATCAGGTCAACATGGCCCAGACCTATGGGCTCTGGCTGACAACCGACCGTTCGATTGCCGATGTCGCCGAATGGCCCGATCGCATCCGTGCCGTCACGGCCGACGAAATCAAAGCCGTCGCCGCCAAATACCTGCGCCCGGCCACTGCGGTCACCGGCTACCTGCTTCCCCTCGCCGAGGAGAAAAACCAATGATCGCAACCATTCGCCGTGCCCTGCCCGCGCTTGTCGCTCCGCTGATGCTCCTTGGCTTTGCCCTGCCGAGCCAGGCCGACGTCGCGTTCAAATCCATCACCTCACCGGGCGGCATCGAGGCCGGCATGGTGGAAGACTACACGGTGCCCATCGTCACCATCGCCTTTGCCTTCCAGGGCGGCGCGGCGCAGGATCCCGACGACAAGGTGGGCCTGGCGTCCCTCATGTCATCGCTATTCGACGAAGGCGCTGGGGAGCTCGACAGCAATGCCTTCCAGACCAGGCTCGATGACGTCGGCCTGGAAATGGGCTTTTCGGCCAATTTCGATTCTTTTACCGGCTTTGCCCGCATGCTGGCCGACCAGCGCGAGGACGCGACCGGCCTCTTGGCGCTCGCCGTCAACGAACCGCGTTTCGACCAATCGGCCATCGACCGCATGCGCGCGCAGGTCCTCGCCGGCATCGCTTCACACGCGCAAGATCCCGGCTATGCCGCCGGGCGCATGTGGAACGAGGCGCTATTCGGCACGCACCCCTATGCTCGCCCGCTGGAAGGCACCGCCACGAGCCTGCCCGGCATCACCGCCGACGACCTACGCCAGTTCCACAAGGCCCTTTTTGCCCGCGGCAATCTCAGGATCGGAATCGTCGGCGCCCTCGACGCGGAAGCGGCCGGCAAGATGATCGACGCCATTTTCGGCGCCCTGCCAGAATCCCCGCAACTCGCCGAAATCGCGCCCGCGAAACTGAGCTTTGGGCAGAACCTGGCCGTGGACTATCCCCTGCCCCAGACTTCGATCAACCTCGCCTATCCCGGCATCAAGCCAAGCGATCCCGATTTTTTCGCTGCCCATGTGATGACCGAAATGCTGGCGGGCAGCAGCCTCCTGTCCGAACTCAACCGCGAAGTGCGGGAGAAGCGAGGATTGAGCTATGGCGTCTCCGGCGGGCTCGTCAATCTGGACGAGGCAGATGCACTGACCATCGGCGCCTCGACCCGCCCCGACCAGTCGGCCGAAGCCATCGATGTCATTCGGGCAACGCTGGCCAGGATGGCTGCAGAAGGCCCCGACCCGGCGGCGCTCGAACGCACCAAACGCTATCTGGTCGGCGCCTATCCCATCAACCAATTGCGGTCCTCGGTCGCCATCGCCATCACCATGGTTGTGCAGCAATTGCAGGGTCTCCCCATCGACTATGCCGGCGAGCGTCAGAAGAGCATCGAGGCGGTGACGGGGGAAGACATCAAGCGCGTCGCTGAACGCATATTCGGCACCGAACCGAGCCTTTTGCAGGTCGGTCCCGGCGCTGAAACGGCCGAGGCAGCCACACCCTAGGCGGCCGCGACCTCTACAGGCACCGACTTGAAGGCCGGTGTCTTGCTGCGCGGATCGACTTCCGTGCCGATGAGCACATTGGCCTCGGGATAATAGGCGAGCACCGAACCGGCGGGCAGGTCGAAGCTGGTGGCGATGCCCTCCATCTCGCCGACTGCCGAGCGCACTTTTACCCTCTGCCCCTCGACGAGGCCGCGCGCGGCCATGTCGGCCATGCTGAGGAAGATCGAATGGCGCCCGGCCTTGCCGCGATAGCTGTCGGTCTCCTCGTAGATGATGGAATTGAACTGCCCCTCGCTGCGCACCGAGGCGAGCATGAGCTTGCCATTTTCGTGGGTCGGGATCGGCGTGACGACGAAATGCGCCTTGCCATCCATAGTGCCAAATTCGGGCACATGCAGCACGCGGTTGCGGATATGGAATTCGCGCTTGGCGACGTCGATATCTGCCAGTTCCTCCATGCCCGGAACAATGGCAGCGATGGCATCGCGCAGCTTTGCATGGCCGGAAAAAGCGTCGAAATCGATAGGGGACTCCGGCAGGACGCGCTTGCCGATCTGGCCAAGAATCCAGCTTTCCGGCCGCACGGTACTGATGCGGTCGATGCCACCGTCGGAAAGCCGCACGAAGTTGAACATGGATTCCTGGGTGGTCGGCTCCCATTCCTCATCGCGCGCCGTGACCGGCAGAATGAGAACCTCGCCGTCACCCAGCCCATGCACATGGCCCTGGTTCAACGTTGTCGTAAGGAAAAGCTTGAAGCCGATGGCGCCCATGGCGCGGCTCGAAAAAGCGGTATCCGGCGTCGCCGCCCAGAGATTGCCCCCCATGATAACGGCAGCATCGACCTCCCCGGCCTCGGCGCGCTTGAGGCAGGCCATGGTATCGAGCCCCTTTTCCTCGGGGAAGCTGACGCCGAACACCTCTTCCATGCGCTTGAGCACATCGCGCGCTAGCACCGGCTTGACCCCGATGGTGCCAATGCCCTGCACATTGGAGTGCCCGCGTAGCGGCAAAAGCCCGGCAAAGCGCTTGCCGATCATACCGCGCAACAGCGCGAGATTGGCAATGGCTTCGACATTGGCAACGCCGTGGACGTGATGCGTCATGCCCATGCCCCAGGCGAAAACGGCGTGCTGCGAGCGCCCATAGGCCTCTGCCACGCGTGAAATTTCCGCGCGCGACAGCCCGCAGGCCGCTGTGATCTCGTCCCAGCCAAGCGTATCGATGTCGTTACGGAAGGCATCGAAATCGGCGCCATATGCAGCGATGAAGGCCCGGTCCTCCGTCCCTTGCTCAAGCACCGCTTTTGCGAGACCCTTGAAGAGCGCAATATCCGAACCGATCCGTGGCTGCAGATAGTCCGAGGCAATATCGCTGCCACCCTTGAGCATCGAAACCGGCGATTTCGGCACTGCGAATTTGACCAGTCCCGGCTCCTTGGCCGGATTGATGACGATCACCTGCCCGCCCCGCTCGCGGCAGTTCTTCAGCATGTGAATGAAGCGCGGATGGTTGGACGAGGGATTGGCGCCGATGACAAAAATCAGGTCGGCTCCGGTCAGGTCTTCGAGTTCGACCGTCGCCGTTCCCTTGCCGATGGTGGTGGCAAGGCCCTCGCTCGTCGCCTGGTGGCAATAGTAGGAGCAGTTGTTGACATTGTTGGTGCCATAGGCCCGCGCCAGCAGCTGAAACAGGAAACCGGCCTCGTTCGACGAGCGCCCCGAGGAATAAAAGAACGTCCGCCTGGGATCGGTTTCGGCAAGCCGGTGCGCCGCGTGATCGAGCGCGGCATCCCAGTCGAGCGGCTCGAATTTTTCGGAACCCGCGCGCCGGAATAACGGCGTGCCCAAGCGTCCGAGTTTTTCCATCTCTCGGCCGGAGAGTTCCGCAAGCTCGGCAATGGTGTGCTCGAAGATCGGCTCGGGGATCGGCGGTTGGATGTCGGTCGATTGCGCCTGTACCGACTTGTTGCAGACCGACGGGAACTCATCGAGTTCATTGGTCATGCCGCCATGCTGCCCGCCCATGCCATAGGCACAGGCCTTGCAGGTATTCTTGGCTGTCAGCGCCTTGGCTGCCTTGCCCACGCCCATCTTGCCGATGGTCGCGAGGGTATAAAGAACTTTCTTGGGGCCGCCGCCCACGACATTACTGGTATCGGCCAAAACCTGCCTCCGGCTCGCTGCGCCGACATTGTCGGCGCAACCGTCACCGGAGGCAAGCCGGGAAGGCGCTCAGTAAACCGCCTTCACATACATCTCCTGCGGCACCGGGCCGCGGTGATAGTCGGGGTGGCGGATGCGCTCGGGCAGGACAATGTCCTGCATGGGCACCTCATCATAAGGAATGGCTTCGAGCAGATGCGCGATGCAATTGAGCCGCGCACGCTTCTTGTCGTCGGCCTGCACCACCCACCATGGCGATTCCCTGGTATGGGTCCGCGCCAGCATGTCTTCCTTGGCCTTGGTATAATCCTCCCAATGCCGGCGGGATTCCATATCCATGGGCGAAAGCTTCCACTGCTTCAGCGGATCCTGAATGCGCATGCGGAAGCGGAATTCCTGCTCTTCATTGGTGATGGAGAACCAGAATTTTATGAGGATGATGCCCGAACGCATGAGCATCTTTTCGAATTCGGGCACCGTGCGGAAGAATTCTTCCAGCTCGTCCGGGGAGCAAAAGCCCATGACCCGCTCGACACCGGCGCGATTGTACCAGGAGCGGTCGAACAGCACCATTTCGCCTGCCGCCGGCAGGTGCGGCACGTAGCGCTGGAAATACCATTGGGTCTTTTCGCGGTCGGACGGCGCCGGCAGCGCTACGACGCGGCAGACGCGCGGATTGAGCCGCTGGGTAATGCGCTTGATCGCCCCACCCTTGCCGGCGGAATCACGACCTTCGAAAATGACTGCAACCTTCAGTTTGTTATGAACAATCCAGTCCTGCAGACGAACCAGTTCGTGCTGCAGGCGGAACAGCTCGCGGAAGTAGACATTGCGGTCGATGGATTTGCGCCCTGCCCGCTCGCCCTCTTCGGCCAGCGCCTCGAGCTGGTCGTCCTCGAACTGCAGCTCGAGCTCTTCGTCAAAGCTGTCGGTAATCTCTTCGCGAATGCGGTTCAGCTCTGCTTCGAATTGTTCGAAGCGCGCGTTTTGGTCGAAGTCGTTCATTTGAAGGCCCTCCGGGTGCGGCACCATTGGCCACACCAGGATTGCACTTTTGTGACAGCCCTAGTTGGCCATCGTCGAACGATGTGCCCAGCCCGTCATACGCTTTTCGACCCAGGCCATGAGCGCATACATGGCAATGCCCTCGACGGCGAGCATCAGCAGCCCGGCGAATACCAGCGGCACGTTGAAGTTGGACTGCGCCGAAGCCATCATATTGCCAAGGCCGGAATTGGAGGCCACAGTTTCGCTGACCACCGAACCGACAAAGGCCAGCGTGATGGCTACCTTCAGCGAGCCGAAGAAATAGGGCATGGAGCGCGGAATGCCGACCTTCAGCATGATGTCCATCTTCTTGGCGCCGAGCGCGCGCAGCACGTCCTCGGTTTCCGGTTCGATCGTGGCGAGACCCGTGGCGACATTTACGACGATGGGGAAGAAGGAAATCAGGAACGCCGTCAGCACGGCCGGCACCGTGCCGATGCCGAACCAGATGACGAGGATCGGCACCAGCGCCACCTTGGGAATGGCATTGAAGCCAACCATGATCGGATAGAGGCCGGCATAGATGGTTTTGGACCAGCCGATGAAGAGACCGATGCCGAGCCCGGCCACGACGGCGATCAGGAAGCCCAACACGGTCGTATAGAGCGTCTGAAGCGAATTCTTCCACATCGGCGACCAATATTGAACGATCGCCTCGAAAACGCGCGTCGGCGTCGGCAGGATGGTATGCGGCAGTCCGGAAATGCGGACACCGACCTCCCAGAGCACGAAAAGCGCCACCGTATAGAGAAACGGCGCGAGCCGCACCCAATTGACCTTGAAACTGGGCTTTGGCGGGACCGCGACCGGCCTTGGCGTATCGAGCGTCGTCATGCGGCAGCCCTCGCAGTGGCGATTTCCCCGTGCAGCTTCTGCACCATTTCGTTGAAATCAGGCTCGTAGAGCAATTCGAGCTGTCGCGGCCGCTCAAACGGCACTTCATGCTCGCCGATCACCCTGCCCGGCCGCGCCGACATCACCACCACCTTGTCGGCGAGAAACACGCTCTCGCGCAGGTCATGGGTTACAAGAACGATGGTCACATCCTGGCTGGCATGCAGATCGCGGATGACGCACCAGAGTTCTTCACGGGTAAAGGCGTCGAGCGCCCCAAAAGGCTCGTCGAGCATCAGCAGTTCCGGTTCATGGATCAGCGCGCGGCAAAGATTGGCCCGTTGCTGCATGCCGCCGGAAAGCTGCCAGGGAAATTTTTCGCCAAAGCCTTTCAGCCCCACCGTTTCCAGCAGCTTTTCGGCCTTGGCGACATATTCAGCCTTGTGGGCGCGCAGGCGATGGCGGTGCCTCTCGACGATTTCGAGCGGCAGAAGAATGTTATCCAACGTCGTTCGCCAGGGCAGCATGGTCGGATTTTGAAAAGCCATGCCAACGATGGAGATGGGTTTGGTCACCTGTTGATCGGCAACGACGACAGCGCCCGCCTGCGGAATGTGCAGCCCCGTCGTCAGCTTCATCAGCGTGGACTTGCCGCACCCCGAAGGGCCGACCACGGCGACAAACTCGCCGCGATTGATTTTGAGATTAAGCCCGCTCACCGCCAGCGTGCCGTCCGGCCCGCCATAGCGCATATCGACATTTTCGATGGAGACCAGCGGTGGTGCCATGTCTAAACCCCAGCAAGAAAAAGGGTCCGCCCCGAACCATTCCCGTTCCCCCGGAAGAATGGTTCGGAGCGGATAGCCCGGGCGCCCTTATCGCCCGGGAATTCAACATTCTCCCCTCGCAGAGGGAGAATGGCGAGAGTGCCTCAGGGCAGCATGCGCTCTGCGGCGGGCGACAGATATTGCGGATCGAAGATGTCAGCCGCCGTCACATTGCCCTTGAGGCCCATGGAGATTTTCAGCGTGTCGATCGAGGCTGCGAGACGCGCCTCGTCCACCCCGCCAAAACCGTTCTCGACCACATAGGGCGTCTTGATGTTCATCTCGTTCGCCATGGTCAGGCGCGCAGTTTCGGTACCGATATCAAGCGTTTCGTTGCGTGCCAGAACCGCGGCGGCGCCGGCGGCCGGATCGCTCACCGCATCGGCAAAGCCCTTGGCCAGCGCACGCAGAAAACCCTTTACTGCCTCCGGATTTTCCTCGGCAAAGGCCTCGTTGACCATGATGGCATTGCCATAAAGGTTCAGCCCGTGATCGGCGAAAAGAATGGTGGCGATATCGTCGTCCGGCACGCCATTGGCCTTGAGGTTGAGGATCACGGAAAAGGCAAAGCCGAAAACGCCATCGACATCGCCCGAGGCCAGCATGGGCTCGCGCACCGGAAAGCCGATGGATTCGAGCGTGATCCCCGAAGTGTCGATATCGGCCGCTTCGACGAATGCCGGCCACTGGGCGAAGGCCCCATCCGGCGGCGGCGCGCCGAGCTTCTTGCCTTCGAGCGACTTCGGATCGTCGGTAACGCCCAGCGATTTGCGGCCGATGACCGAGAAGACCGGCTTGTCATAGACCATCATGATGGCCTTGACCGGCTGGGTATTGTCTTCGTCGAGAAACTTGATCAACGAATTGATGTCGCCGAAGCCGAACTGATAGGCGCCGGTGGCAACGCGCGGAATGGCTTCAACAGAGCCATTGCCGGTATCGATGGTGACATTGAGCCCTTCCTCGGCGAAGTAGCCATTGTCCTGAGCGAGGAGAAAGCCAGCAGCCGGACCTTCGAAGCGCCAGTCGAGGGTGAGCTTGACATCCGTCTGCGCCAGGGCCGGCACGGTAAAGGCCAACGAACTGAGCAGGATGGCGGCAGTAAAATGCCTGCGGTTGAGCATGAATGACGTCCCCAAATGAATTACGACGCCAGACAAGCGCAGCATTTTTGGAGACGCAAGCAAAAATCAGTTAGAAAGAGGTCATTTCCGCATGTCGCCCATAATTTAGGCGACATGCCAAGATATTGGGTCCAAAATTTGCGCACCCGGAGAAATAAGCGGGACGTCCGGAACCTCAGTAAACGAAGACCGTCAACTGGTTACCGCGGTGCTGGACAGCAAAGACACGGCTCGAATTATAGGACGACCGCTCGATCGATGCACTCAGCAGGCTATCGCTATTGATTGCCGAACGCAGCGAATTGCCGATGCCGGAACTGCTCAACGCAGCGGCCAGCCAGGTCCGCAATTCCGGGCAGAGATCGACGCGACGGATCTGGACATTGCTTGCGCGCTGCCACGCTCCGCTAATCTGCGTTCCCTGAATCAGGCGCTGCACCTCACGCGCGCTGACACCGGCGCAGGACGGAGCCCCGCCACCATTGGAAGCCGAGAACACGCCGGGGCCGCCAGGATTACCGGGGTTACCGGGATTGCCTGGATTGCCCGGATTTCCTGGATTTCCGGGGTTTCCGGGATTTCCAGGATTTCCCGGAGTGCCGGGCCGGCCGATCGTCACGCCGACATTGGCAAGACTGCCGCCGCCCACTGTGGCATCAACGCCAACGGTCCCGTTGAGCAGGCCGACATTGGCATTCAGTGCGCTACCGCCACCGGTGCCCACGGTAGCATTGGCAAGATTCGTACTGCCGCCGACCTGGGCATCGACCAGTTGGTTTGCACCGCCGAGCCCGATATTGACGAGGCCCGAATTCGAAGCATCGCCTGAGCCGATCGTAATCAATGCGTCTTCGCCACTGCCGCCGATGATACCAAGCAAATTCTGCGCCTGAACGGGAGCAGAAACACTTGCGATAAAGACCAGAGGCAGAATAGAAAGCAATTTTCTTTTCATAACTCATCTCCATCATGCGACGAATTGTCGCGATGGAGTGACGATCCAAAGCAAACTTTAGTTTCACGCCTTCCGGAAAAAGTGAACGACGTAGTAAACGCCAGACCAATACATAAATGTTGACGAAAATTAACCTTTTCACGACAACAAAAAAGGCGCGGAACCGAAGTTCCGCGCCCCATCGGGGCTACAGCAAAGGAGCGTCAGCCTTCCTGCCACCGCCGACTTATCGGGCCGAATCCCGCTCGGGGACCGCCGCATGGCTTGCCACAGCAGAACTGTGGTTCGCCTGCACAACGACCCCATTTCGCCATGAGTTCCCCGAAAGCCGTTCACATTGGCGGCGACATTAGAATTGGGTGTTGAGGGCCAGCATATAGCGATCGGCACCATAGTCGCCATCTGACGCTTCCACCCATTTGCGCATGACCGCCAGCGACAGACGCGCCTGATCGGTGACGGCATAGTCCAGGCGCAGACTGGCGCTTTGAACCCGGCGCGCCTGGCTGGGATCGAAAATCCCAGCCTCCTCGCTGCGGCTGATGGCGGCGGACAGCGAAAGAGCGTCGGTCAGGCGATAGCGCGCCGAAAGCTCTACCTCGCTCACACTGCTGGCGACCGGATCGAGCGGATCGTCCAGTTCCACCCTTTTTTCGGCTCGCAGCGCCAGAACCCATCGCTCGTTCAGTGCGAGTTCGGATTGCATCGCCAGATAGGGCAGAACCTCGCGCAATCCCGGATCGATCAATGGCCAGATCATCGTGGCTCCAGCCAGAAACTCGACAAAAAGATTGCCCTCTCTGGCTCGAATGCCGCCGGCGGCAGTCCCCGCCGTTCCCGGCAGCCGGGCGTAGTCAATCTGGTCGTCTTCGGGAACACTGGAAAAATCGCCCTTGAGCCGGCCGAGCACGGCCATGGTGCCACTGACCGCTTTCTCCCAGTTCACCCCTACCCCGACAACGCCGACCTCGGGGTCGAGTCGAACGGGCGGGAGCGCAATGGGCAGGCCCGAGATGACCGAATCCTCGGGAAAGCGCCAGCTTCCATTCGCCGTCACGCTGACCTGCTGGTCCTCCCCCACAATCGCCAGTTCCAGCATGGTTTCATGGGTCACCTTCCCGCCGGCAAGACCGATCATCGCGCCGTCCAGCGGCAGGCCCTCGCCGATCCAGTCGCGCGTCACTGCATAGCCGGCGCGCAGCACCATGCCTTTGTCGAGCGCCAATGCCGCCTCTATCCCCGCTGCCGCCGCCATATCGTCTTCTACCGAGACCGTGGCAAAGCGGGTCTGCTCGAAAAGCACCGTTCCCCGCAGTGACAAGGCGCCTATGGCGCCTGCCAGGGAGAGCTCATGCTTGTGTTCGACAAAGAGATCGCCCGGCCCTTCGGCCGTTTCCGTCGCATTGCTGGTCCAACCCGCCTCGACGGTGCTTCTCAGCGCAAACGCGTCCTCACCGAGAGCCGCCGAAGCACCGATCCCCCATACTGCAACGCAACAAAACCACCGCATTCCAACCTCCGGTAGAGCCCGGGACAAGAATGCAATGGTCCAGTAACCAATATTTCACGTAGGTGATCAGTACATTTACGCGCCCGACAGCGTTTAGATTAAGCGTTAACGCGGGAAGTCGGCGCTATAAGTATTCTATTAACTATGATCTTCATCCTCACTCCGGGATTTTGGCTCCACTCAAAAGGAGCTGGCCATGCCAAAACCGAGTGAACTTTGCACCGCCCTGCGGAATTGGCGCATTCAAGCTCGCCTGCAGCAAGATGCCGTCGCCAAAAGCCTCGGCGTCACCCAGAGCCAGGTCAGCCGCTGGGAAAGCGGCAGGGACGCGCCGCGCCCCCACAATATCGAAGCCATCCGCCGCCTGATCTGGGGCCCCGAGGCCGACCCGCTCATCGCCCTGCGCTACTTTGTCGAAGAGTCGCACCAGAACCTGCTGCTGATGGATGCCAGCCACACGATCATTGCCCGCAGCAAACCGCTCAAACTCACGCCCGGTCCGCTCGAGCGTTTCGGCTGGGTGATCGATCCGCTGAAAAACCCCGCCTTCGCACCGGCTCATGCGCGCTTCTGCGAAGTGCTGGCGCGGCCGGCGGGCGTCGTCAGTATCAAGATCACCATTCCTTTCATCGAGAACGGGCGCGACTGGTGCGCCACCATCACCAAGACCATCCACACCGTCGTCGGCACCCGCCTGTGCCTCGTCGAGCCGAGCTTCCGCGAGGCGACGGGTCTCGAAGGCAGGGAAATCCGGTTTGAGGAGGTCCGGCTCACGCCCGATGACGGGGAACGGCATTCGCTCACCCTCTGGCGGGCATTGGCTCCCGCCTCCTGAAATTGCCGCTTTGAAGACAGCAAAGAACCCGCGCCGGGGGGCTCCGGCGCGGGTCCTGGCGTCCGTGGCGGGTTGGAGGCAACTCCCCGCCGCAGGAGCTACCAGCCGTATTTCTTGGTCTGGTTCTGGCCGCCGATGCCCAGGATGCCGCTGCCGTTCAGCACACCATTGAGAACGGACGTTCCGTTGGCAGTATTGTTGCCGCTGAGAATGCCGGAAAGAATGCTGCTATTGTTGCCGACGGCGACGGTATTGCCGTTGAGAACGTTGATATTGCCCACATCGACGACATCGGCCACCGTGGAAACGAGGCCGGTGATATTGCTCAGAACATTGTTGGTGCGCTTGGCGAAGAATCCGCCGGCATGAGCGCCCGAGGTCATCGCCAGGGCAGCCACGACGGAAAGTGCGATTACGGTTTTCATACACGTTACTCCCTTGAAAACATGTCGGTTTCGACACACGCGAGGAAACCCGAGGGAGCTGGGCCGGGCAATTGCCGGGGCCGATTATATGCGTTTCATGCGCACTAGGCGCGTTTAGGGCCCCTGACTAAGGGAAAGCCCTGAGGCGCTTCGCCGAACTAAAGCTCGAAACTGGCCTGCATCGCCTGAATAGCCTTGATGGCGGCCGAGGCCCGGTTTTCGACCCCCAGCTTGGCATAGACCTGTTCGAGATGCTTGTTCACGGTGCGCGGACTGAGGCCGAGAATGTCCCCAATATCGCGATTGGATTTTCCGCGCGCGATCCAGAGCAGGACCTCGCTCTCGCGCTGCGTCAGCCCAAAGTGCTGACGGAGACTGTCCTCCTGCCCCTCCTGCTGCGCTCTGGTGAGGCGGAAAAGATATTCGTCGCCCCCGACCACACCCAGAAAGGCAAATTGCAGCATCGGTGCGCCGGCCAGGGCGAGATCAAAGCCGCTGCCGGGCGCAGCATCGCCATGGTCCCGCCGCCAGTTCAAAAAACCGCCGGACATGTCGGCCTGCCGATTGGCGTCAACGCCGAAACGCTCCAACAGCTTGTTGGCCTGGGGCGTTGCCCACAGCAAGGCCGCATCGACACCGAAAGCCACCAGATGCCGTCCCGCCGCATCGAGCGCGATCCGGGCGCTCTGCGCGCGCCGCGCATTGGCGAGGTGCACCCGGATGCGGGCGCGCAGCTCATCGACATTGATGGGCTTGGACAGATAATCCACCCCGCCGCTTTCGAGCGCATGGACGATATGCTCGGTTTCGGTCAGCCCGGTCATGAAGATGACAGGCACATGGACCAGCGGCGCCATGGCCTTGAGCTGCCGGCAGGTCTCAAATCCATCGAGGCCGGGCATCACCGCATCCATCAGGACCACATCGGGCACCACGCGCTGCACGATGCCAAGGGCGGCTTCGCCGCTTCGGGCGACCAATACGGTCACCCCGGCATCTTCAAGCGCGGTGGTGAGAAAACCCAGCGACTCCGGCGAGTCATCGACGAGCAGGACGATGTCCTGATCTCTTTCAATCCGGCTCATGGCTGACCCGCTCGATGAGTTCGGCATAGGAGTCGAAATCGAAGCTTTCCATATGCCCGCGCAGCGCTGATACCAAAGGTTCATTGTCCGGGTGGCCGGCCAGCTCGGTCAATTTCGCCTCGATCCCCCTGATATGGCCGATTTGCCCCAGATTGGCCAATTCGCGCAAGTGCTCGACGCCCGGCGAGCGCAGCTTTTTGTGCGGCAAGGATCTGGCGGCCCCGGCTTCGGCATAGGTCCATTCGAGCGCCAGATGCGCGGAAATCTTGTCGAGCAATTGCAGGAGATCGAAAGGTTTTGCCAGGGCATCGCTGTGCCCGGCATCCCGGCTCGCCGGCCCCGCTCCGTCCCCCACATTGGCCGAAAGCATCACGATCGGCTCGGCAATGCCTCGGTCGCGCAGGGCCGCGACCAGATCCCACCCGCTCATGCCGGGCATGCGAATATCGACAAAGAATATATCCGGCTGCGCCGCAGCCACCAGATCGAGGCAGGACGGACCGTCCGGAGCGGCGAGAACGACAAATCCGAGCGGTGCCAGCATTTCGCGCATCAGTTCGCGATGATCCTGATTGTCGTCCACCACCATGACCGTGCGGCTCGGCCCCGCATAGCCGACAATCCGCCGCGGATCGGCGCGACGCTCGACCGGGCGCTCCACCTTGGCCAGCATCAGCCGCGCCGTGAAGCGCGTACCCACGCCCACCTCGCTCGTGACGGTAATTTCCCCGCCCAGCGTTTCGGTGAGCAGTTTTGTGATCGTCAGGCCGAGCCCCAGCCCGGGTGTGAACCGGTTATACTCCGCCTCCCCGCGCACGAAGGGTTCATAAATATGATCGAGATCCCCAGGCGAAATACCGCTGCCCGTGTCCGTGATCGTGAATGTCGCTACCTGCATGCGATAGCCGACATCGAAACTCACATGGCCGGCTTCGGTGAATTTGATCGCGTTGGAGAGCAGATTGACCAGGATTTGCCGCAGCCGCTTCTCGTCCGTCCGCACATAAACCGGCAGGGCCTTGGCGCGCGAGTGGCGGAATTCCAGCCCCTTGGCGCCCGCCTGTAGCCGGAACATGTCGACGATCTGGTCGAGAAAATCCTGGATATTGATCTCGTTGGAATAGACGTGCAGCCGCCCCGCCTCGATCTTGGAAATATCGAGCAGGCCATCGATCAGCCCGGACAGATGCTCGGCGCTGCGGCGGATTACCTGCACCGAGCCGCGCCGCTTCTCAGGCACGTCCGGATCGCGTTCGAGGATTTGCGCATAGCCCATCACCGCATTGAGCGGCGTGCGCAATTCGTGGCTGAGACCGACCACATAGCGGCTCTTGGCCAGATTGGCGGCCTCGGCCTTTTCCTTGGCCCGCTGCAATTCGGCATCTGTCTTGCCGTGTGCGTCGATTTCCTTGAGCAGCAGGGTGTTTTGGCGCGTGCTCTCTTCTTCGGCGACCAGCCTGCTGTCATGCGCCAGCACCAGGAACCAGGTCATGATCCCCGCCGCCACCGCAAAGACGAAGAAGACCACCAGCAGCGTCCCGCCCACGACCTCGCTGGTCTCGGGCGCCGATTGGCTGGCAAATGAATAGATCAGCGCCAGAATGCCGGCCAGGATAGCCGTGGCAATTGCCATCGAAATCCCATAGCGCCCAAGCCGGGTCTGCAGCTTTTCGATTACCCATTGCGGCATGACGCTCGATGCCACGGCATGGGTCTGCGCCCGGAAATGCGCATGCGGCTTGCACATATCGTGGCACCGCGCGTCGAGCGAGCAGCAGAGCGAACAGATCGGCGCCGCATAGGCCGGGCACCAGGCCATGTCTTCCGGCTCGAAGGGATGCTCGCAGATGGAGCAGGTGAGCGAGGTCCTGGACGCCCACGCCTTTCGCGGTTTGCGCGCGAGGTAGTACTTGCCCTTGGTCGCCCAGGCGATAGCGGGCGAGGCGATGAAACACACAATCAGCGCGATATAGGGCGCCAAGGCCGCCGCCATTTCGCCAAAGGCACCAAAATGTGCCGTCAGCGCGACAACGACCGATAGCAGCATCGAGCCAACACCGACCGGATTGATGTCATAAAGATGCGCCCGCTTGAACTCGATGCCCGGCGGCGACAGGCCCAGCGGCTTGTTGACGAAGAGATCAACCGAGATCGAACAAAGCCAGGCCATGGCAATGATCGAGAAAATCCCCAGCGTTTCCTCCAGCAGCCGATATATGCCCAACTCCATCAGCAGCAGCGCAATGGCGACATTGAACAGGAGCCAGACGACCCGCCCGGGATGGCTATGGGTCAGGCGCGAGAAAAAATTCGACCAGGCCAGCGATCCTGCATAGGCGTTCATCACATTGATCTTGAGCTGGCTGACCACCACGAAGACGGCCATCAGCATCAGGGCAATGAATTCATTGGGGATCATATAGCCGAAGGCCACCGAATACATGTAACCGGGCTCTGACGCATGCTCGGGCGAAACGCCCCACGACAGCGCGAGAAAAGCCAGGAACGACCCGGCGATCAGTTTCGGTGCGCCGACAACGACCCACCCTGCCCCAGCCAGAAAAATCCCGATCTTGTGCCGCCATTTCGGCGCGCCCTCCGCCGGCAAAAACCGCAGAAAATCCACCTGCTCGCCGATCTGCGTCATCAGCGCCAGAATAACGGCCGACGCTGCGCCGAACTTGGCGATATCGAACGGGGAAATCGTGCCTGCCGCCCCCTCCGATTGCCCCAGCCCGGCAAAGGCCCGCCACAGGTCGAACTTTTCCCAATCCATAAAGGCGATGAAGAAGAAGGGCAGGATGTTGAGCACGATCCAGATCGGCTGGGTCAGCATCTGAAAGCTCGAAATCATCCTGATGCCATGCGTCACCAGCGGAATGACGATCAGCGCGGAAATGATGTGCCCGATCCAGAGCGGAATGCCGAAAGCCAGTTCCAGCGCGCTCGACATGATCGAGGCTTCGATAGCGAAGAGGATGAAGGTGAAACTCGCATAGATCAGCGAGGTTATGGTCGAGCCGATATAGCCAAAGCTCGCCCCGCGGGTGAGCAGGTCCACATCCACCCCATGGCGCGTCGCATAGCGCGAGATCGGCACACCGACGAGCAGGATGGCGATTGAGGCGACGATTATCGCAATCAGCGCATTGGTCGTCCCATACGAAAGCGTAATGCTGCCGCCGATGGCCTCGAGCGCCAAAAACGAGATGGCCCCGATCGCGGTCTGCGAGATTCGATCATTGGAAAACCGCCGCGCCGATTTGGCGGTGAAGCGCAGCGCATAGTCTTCCAACGTCTGATTGGCGACCCAGCGATTATATTCGCGCCTGATGGGGATGATCCGTTGCCGCGCCATTATCCGCCCAAGCCTTAACCAATCCGCCGCGCTGCCCAAAAATTCGCCACACCTCCTTTAGCACGAATTTTCGCAAAATCACGCGGATTTTCAGGCGCTTCCGGCGACAGGCGGAATCTGTCCGTTAGCCGCTTACGTCAATCGACGTATAGGGAGGGGCAAAGAAATCGTCTCAGGTGCCCTCATCGAGGCGCCTCCCTTGGCTGTCTCCTGGGGTCAAACAAATTAGAGGGACGAACACATGAACTTCTCGCGCGCCAAAAGCGCCCTGCTCGCCGCGGCACTCGCCGGCAGCATTTCCCTGCCAATGGTTCCGGCCATTGCACAGGAAGACACTATCAAGGTCGGCATCCTCCATTCGCTTTCGGGCACAATGGCGATTTCGGAAACCACGCTCAAGGACACCATGTTGTTCCTGATCGAACAGCAAAACGCCAAGGGCGGCGTGCTGGGCAAGAAACTCGAACCCGTCGTGGTCGATATTGCCTCCGATTGGCCGCTGGCCGCCGAACTCGCCCGCCAGTTGATCGAAGTCGATGATGTCGACGTGGTTTTCGGCTGCTGGACCTCGGTCTGCCGCAAGTCCGTGCTGCCGGTCTTCGAAGAACTCAACTCGCTGCTCTTCTACCCCGTCCAGTACGAAGGCGAAGAAAGCCAGCGCAACGTCTTCTACACCGGCGCTTCGCCGAACCAGCAGGCCATCCCGGCCGTCGATTACCTCGCCGATGAAGAAGGCGTGGAACGCTGGGTCCTCGCCGGCACCGACTATGTCTATCCGCAGACGACCAACAAAATTCTCGAGCAGTACCTGCTCGACAAGGGCGTCGCCAAAGAAGACATCATGATCAACTACACGCCTTTCGGTCATTCCGATTGGCAGACGATCGTCTCCGACATCAAGGCTTTCGGTTCGGCCGGTAAGAAGACCGCCGTGGTTTCCACGATCAACGGCGACGCCAACGTGCCGTTCTATCGTGAACTGGGCAACCAGGGCATCAAGGCCGAGGACATCCCCGTCGTCGCCTTCTCGGTCGGCGAAGAAGAACTTTCCGGCTTCGACACTACCCCGCTCGTGGGTCACCTCGCCGCCTGGAACTACTTCATGTCGGTCGATACGCCCGAAAACGAAGCCTTCATCGCCGACTGGCAGAAATTCATCGGTTCGGACACCCGCGTCACCAACGACCCGATGGAAGCCCACATGATCGGCTTCAACCTCTGGGTGAAGGCCGTGGAAGCAGCCGGCTCGACCGAAGCCGATGCCGTGATCGACAGCATTGTCGGCCTCGAAACCCCGAACCTGACCGGCGGCGTGGCCAAGATGCTCCCCAACCACCACATCACCAAGCCCGTGCTGATCGGCGAAATCCAGGACGATGGCCAGTTCTTCGTGGTCTGGGAAACCGAAGACCTCGTCGCCGGCGACGCCTGGTCCGATTACCTGCCCGAATCCAAGATGCTGGAAGCCGATTGGACCGCCCCGATCAACTGCGGCAACTACAACACCGAAACCAAGACCTGCGGCGGCGCCGCACAGTAAGCGAACAGAGGTGGGCGCCCGGTGCGCCCACCAGTCTCTGCCCTCCCGAAGACCTCATGGTGAGCGTGTCGAACCACGAGGTCGGGCAAGCGGGGCCCTGAATACCACGACCTCGCCCTTCGACAGGCTCAGGATGAGGTCTACTGAGAGGCCATCCCCATGCTCATTTCGCGCGTCATTCGGCTAACCGTTCTGGTGCTGTCGCTGCTGTTTTCCACGCAATTTACCCACGCCCAGGACACCGTCGACATCCCGGCCCAGATCGCCGCCATGGGCGAAGCCAGTTTGAAAGAACTCGGCCAGATCGTTAGCGATCTTGCCGCCACTGGCGACAGCAGCGTCGTCCCTGCCCTCACCGCTCTTGCGGACGGCAACCTCTACCTCGATGAAATTTCCGGCCGCGTCGTCATCCAGACCGGCTCCGCCATCACCGATCCGCTGACCGGCGAAGCCGTTGACCTTGGCGCCGAAGCCGATCTCTCGCGCATCCGCGTCAACAACGGCCTGCGGCGCGATATTTCCGCAGCCCTCGCTGGCATGACGCTGATGAGCGACGATCCCCGCACGCGCCTTGCCGCCGCCCAAGGTTTCCTCGCCAAGCCCGACGCCGCCAATCTGCCCCTGCTCGACGAAGCCATCGCCGCCGAAACCGATGCCAATGTCTTGAGCGCCATGCAGACCGCCCGCGCCGTCACCATTCTCGGCAGCGAGGACGCCAGCATTGAAGACAAAAACGCTGCCGTGCCGCAGATCGTCTCCGGCGCCGGTCGCAACGCCATCACCATCCTCACCAGCGCTCTCGCCACGGCGCCCGACGCGGTAAAGCCCACCATTCAATCCGCCATTTCCGGCCTCGAACAGGGCCGCGCTGTTTGGGGCGCCTTGCAAAACGTCTGGTTCGGTATGTCGCTCGGCTCGGTCCTCCTCCTCGCCGCTATCGGCCTCGCCATCACCTTCGGCGTCATGGGCGTCATCAACATGGCCCATGGCGAAATGGTCATGCTCGGCGCCTATACGACCTTCTTGGTCCAGCTCGTCATCCGCCAGTCCTTCCCGGGCCTGCTCGATTATTCCCTGCTCATCGCCCTGCCCGTCGCCTTCCTCGTCACCGGCGCCATCGGCGTCGGTATCGAACGCGGCATCATCCGCTGGCTTTATGGCCGACCGCTCGAAACCCTCCTCGCTACCTGGGGCCTGTCGCTGATCCTGCAGCAGACCGTGCGCTCGATCTTCGGGCCCACCAACCAGATGGTCATCGCGCCCACCTGGATGTCCGGCTCCACCGATTTCTTCGGCCTCGCCATCACCTACAACCGCTTCTGGATCGTCATCTTCGCGCTGATCGTCTTCTTCATGCTGCTGCTGATCCTCAATCGCACCCCGCTCGGCCTGCAAATGCGCGCCGTGACGCAAAACCGCCGCATGGCCTCGGCCATGGGCATCCGCACCCCCTTCGTCGACGCCATGACCTTCGGCCTCGGCTCCGGCATTGCCGGCCTTGCCGGCGTCGCGCTCACCCAGATCGACAACATCTCCCCCAATCTCGGCCAGAACTACATCATCGATAGCTTCATGGTGGTGGTCTTCGGCGGCGTGGGCAATCTCTGGGGCACCTTCGTTGGCGCTCTGACGCTCGGCGTCGCCAACAAGTTCCTCGAACCCTATGCCGGTGCCGTTCTGGGCAAAATCCTGATCCTGGTGCTGATCATCCTCTTCATCCAGCGGCGTCCGCGGGGCCTCTTCGCCCTCAAGGGAAGGGCGATCGAACAATGATCGCCTTCCCGCCCCGCACCCTGACTTCCGGAGACATCGCATGCTGACCCAAGTCCTGTTCCGCGCGCTCGACAAGAAGGCCGTCTGGGTCATCGGCATTTTTCTCGCCGTCGCCGTCTATGTGCCCATGGCGAATCTGTTGATCCCGCCCGGCCAATTCGGCCACGTCCCGACCTACCTGGTCTCCCTCCTCGGCAAATATCTCAGCTACGCCATTCTGGCGCTCGCGCTGGACCTTGTCTGGGGCTATTGCGGCATTCTCTCGCTCGGCCACAGCGCCTTCTTCGCGCTCGGTGGCTATGCCATGGGCATGTATCTCATGCGTCAGATCGGCACTCGCGGGGTCTACGGCAATCCGACCCTCCCCGATTTCATGGTCTTCCTCAATTGGAAGGAGCTGCCCTGGTATTGGTACGGTTTCGACAATTTCTGGTTCGCCATGGCCATGGTTGTTCTCGTCCCCGGCCTCCTCGCCTTCATCTTCGGCTTCTTCGCCTTCAGGAGCCGCGTTACAGGCTTCTATCTCTCGATCATCACCCAGGCGATGACCTTCGCCCTGCTGCTGGCTTTCTTCCGCAACGATATGGGCTTTGGCGGCAATAACGGTCTCACCGACTTCAAGGATATTCTGGGCGCTCCGGTTCAGGCGCAGACCACCCGCGTGATCCTCTTCTCCGCGACAGCCATCGCCCTGGCCCTCTCGGTCCTCGTTTGCTCGATGATCGTCAATTCCAAGCTGGGAAAAGTCATGGTCGCGGTGCGCGACGCCGAAAGCCGCACAAGGTTCATCGGCTACCGGGTCGAATATGTAAAACTCTTCGCCTTCACCGTTTCGGCCATCATGGCCGGCATCGCCGGCGCCCTCTATGTGCCGCAGGTCGGCATCATCAATCCCGGCGAATTCGAGCCCGGCAATTCCATCGAAGTGGTCATCTGGACCGCCGTCGGCGGCCGCGGCACCCTCATTGGCCCCATCATCGGCGCCATCGTCGTCAATCTCGGCAAATCCTGGTTCACCAGCGCCCTGCCCGAATTCTGGCTCTTTGCGCTCGGCGCCCTCTTCATCTTCGTAACGCTCTTCCTGCCCAAGGGCATCGTCGGCCTCTGGAAGCAGCTCTTCGGCACCCCTCGGAAAAACGCCGAAGAACCGGCCATGCCGACCCCGGCCCAATCCGCCGACATCGAACGCGGCGAAGACCCCAGCACCTTCGACAATCCCCAGCCCCGTCCGGCGGAGTAAGCCAAGTGAGCAAAGCACAGGATACGATGCTCTATCTCAACGGCGTCTCCGTTGCCTTTGACGGCTTCAGGGCCATCAACAACCTTTCGATCATCGTCCGCCCCACCGAAATGCTGGCCATCATCGGCCCCAACGGCGCGGGCAAGACGACGATGATGGACATCATCACCGGGAAAACCCGCCCCGACGCCGGCGAAGTCATGTTCGACGGTCGCACTGATCTGACCAAGCTCGATGAGGCAACGATCGCCAATCTCGGCATCGGTCGCAAATTCCAGAAACCCACGGTGTTCGAAAGCCACACGGTCTGGGACAATCTCGAAATGGCATTGAAGAAGCCGCGCGGCATCCTCGCTACGCTGTTCTACACCGCCAGCGACGACGACGTCGCCCGCATCACCGAAATCCTCGAAACCGTCAGACTCCTCCATCGCAAGGACGAATACGCGGCCAATCTCAGCCACGGCCAGAAGCAATGGCTCGAAATTGGCATGCTGCTTGCACAAGATCCCAAGCTTCTGCTCGTCGACGAACCCGTCGCCGGCATGACCGACAGTGAGACAGAGGAGACCGCGAAATTGCTGCGCGAAATCGCCAAGACCCGATCCGTCGTTGTCGTCGAGCACGATATGAGCTTCGTGCGCGAGCTGGGTTCGCGCGTCGTGTGCCTGGCCGAAGGCGCAGTCTTGGCCGAGGGCTCGCTCGACCAGGTCAGCGCCAATCCCGTCGTGATCGAAAGGTATCTTGGACGATGACCGCAGCCCTCTCGATCAACACCATAGATTTGCACTACGGCGCCGCCCAGGCGCTCAAGGGCGTCTCTATCGACTGCCAGCCGGGAAAAATCACCGCCGTCCTCGGCCGTAACGGCGTGGGCAAATCCTCGACCCTGCGCGCCATCACCGGCGTCAATCATATATCCTCGGGTGCCATAACTTTCGGCAGTGAAGTGCTCAAAAAAGCGCCACCTTACAAGCGCGCCCGCATGGGCCTCGGCTATGTGCCGCAGGGTCGCGAAATCTTCCCGCTGCTGACGGTGAAGGAAAATCTAGAAACCGGCTATGCCGGCCTTCCCCGCAGCGAACGCACTATTCCCGAATACATTTTCGAGCTGTTCCCGGTCCTCAAATCCATGCTTGGGCGGCGGGGCGGCGATCTCTCGGGTGGCCAGCAGCAGCAGCTCGCTATCGGCCGCGCTCTGGTCACCCGACCCAAAGTTCTGGTTCTCGATGAACCCACCGAGGGCATCCAGCCCTCGATCATCAAGGACATCGGCCGCGCGCTGCAATTCCTGCGCGACGAGAAGGGCATGACCATTCTCTTGGTCGAACAATTCCTCGATTTCTGCCGCGAGATTGCCGACGACATCTACGTCATGGACCGAGGCGAAATCATGCACCAGGGCCCGGCGAGCGATCTAGACCGGCCCGATGTGCGCAAGCATCTTATGGTATGAAAAGGCACCTGACCGAAGCCAGATGCCCAAATTGGCCGCTATGAGCGACAGATTATTGCGTGACGAAGCCGCCATCGATGCAAGCCTGCAGATCGATCGTATCGAGATCGATCGTGGTCGTTGCATTCGCAGCTTCGTTGACCCCCGGAGTGGTGTCAGTCGTAGCGCTGTCGTTATCGGCCGCCGCATTGTCGTTGGTGTCTTCTTCAGTGCCTTCCGAAAGAGCTTCAGTGCTTGCAGCCGTCGAGAGCATTTCACAGCGTTCCTGAACGGCCGGCATATCGGCTTCGGATACGGCAACACCATTGATCGTCATGCCCTGCGCAAAAGAAGCACCGGTCAGAGCAACGGTAAGAGCGGCAATAGACAAAGCAGATTTGATGGTCATTTCTATAACCTCTTGAAAATTCTCTATGAAAGAGCGCTTGCTCGCCTAGACAACGAGATGATCGCAGGATCGTTGCAATGAATTTCGCCGTTTTGCCGGTTTTGGAGGCGTTTTCACCTCGTCCTGCGCTGCAGCGAGCACGCGGCGTTGCGCATGTCAGCACCAAGCAACGCGACGGAAATACCTGTATCGACACTCTTTTTCAGGAGGGCTGCGGCAAGATCCGTTTGCCGCGCACCCATTCGTCTGCACTTGAAGCGGTCTTTATCAATACTGCGGGCGGCATTACCGGTGGCGACCATTTGCGCTGGGGCGCCGACGTCGCGGCCGGGGGTCGGCTGGTCATCACCACCCAGGCCTGCGAGCGCAGCTATCGCTCGACTGGCGATACGGCCCATGTGGAAGCCGAGATCACCGTCGGCCCCGGCGCCCATCTCGACTGGCTGCCACAGGAGACCATCCTCTTTGAAGCGAGCAAACTCGACCGCCGCCTGACCATCCGCCTCGACGAAGGAGCAACGCTGACCGCCATCGAGGCGGTGTTGCTCGGCCGCGATGCCATGGGCGAGGAGGCGCGCGACGCGCAATTCTCGGACAATTGGCGCATCTATCGCGGCGACCGCCTGATCCACGCCGAGGCAACCCGCCTTACCGGGGATGGCAGCGAGCGCGATGGGCTTTCCCTGCTGCGTGGCTGCCGGGCTTTCGCATCCATCCTTCATGTCGCCGCGAGTGCCGACAAGGCCGAGCAACTTCTCGGCCGCGTCCGTGCCCTCCATCCTTCCCCCGGCCCGATCGCGGCCAGCGCCAATGGCGAGCGGCTCGTCATCCGGGCCATGGCGCGCACCGGACTTGCCCTGCGCAAACTTCTGGTTCCAACTCTCATCGAACTGACCGGCGCCGGCTCCCTGCCGCGCCTGTGGCATCTCTAGGAAACGGCCGATGAACCTTACCCCCCGCGAAAAAGATAAATTGCTTATCGCCATGGCCGCCATCGTCGCGCGAAAACGCCTTGAGCGCGGCGTCAAGCTCAACCATCCCGAGGCCGTGGCCCTCATCACCGATTTCGTGGTCGAAGGCGCCCGCGATGGCCGCCCCGTCTCCGAGCTGATGGAGGCCGGCGCCCATGTCGTCAGCCGCGCCCAGGTCATGCCCGGCATCGCCGAGATGATCCACGACGTACAGGTCGAAGCCACTTTCCCCGACGGCACCAAGCTCGTCACCGTCCACCAACCCATCCGCTAAGGAGGCCCCCATGTTCAAGCGCACGCTGATCGCCCTTTCCATCCTCGCTGCCGCCACCATGCCGGCCTTCGCCCATCTCGACCCCATCGAACACGGCTCCTTCGCCGCCGGCTTCAGCCATCCGCTCTTCGGGCTCGATCATATCCTCGCCATGGTCGCCGTCGGCCTCTGGGCCGCAATGCAGGGCGGCCGCGCAGTTTGGATCGTCCCGGCCGCCTTTGTCGGCACGATGGCGGTCGGGTTCGCCGCGGCCATTGCGGGCGTACCCCTGCCCTTCGTCGAGCCGGTCATTCTCGCCTCGGTGATCTTCATCGGAATCGCCATCGCCCTGGCCCTGCCCATCCCGACCGGCGCTGTCGCCGCCATGGTCGGCTTCTTCGCCTTCTTCCATGGCCACGCCCATGGTGGCGAACTCGGCGAAGCCGGTGCCTGGCAATTCGCCGTCGGTTTCATCATCGCCACCGCCGTGCTGCATGCCGTGGGCATCGGCCTTGGCGTCGCTCTCGGCCGTTTCGGCGGCAAGGCATTGTCCCGCATGGCCGGCGCCGCCACCGCCCTTGGCGGCCTCTGGCTCGCCTTCGGCGCGTGAGACCAGCCATGATCCCGGGCCAAGTCATCCCCGCCGCCGGCACCATCGAGCTCAATGCCGGGCTCGAACAGGTCACCATTGAAGTCGCCAATACCGGAGACCGGCCGATCCAGGTCGGCTCCCACTACCATTTCTACGAAACCAATTCCGGCCTCAGCTTCGATCGGGAAAAAGCGCGCGGCATGCGCCTCGACATCGCCGCCGGCACCGCCGTCCGCTTCGAGCCGGGCCAGAGCCGCGAAGTGCGCCTCGTCCCGATCGGTGGCGATCGCAAGATTTACGGCTTCCGCCAAAAGGTCATGGGATCGCTGTGACCATGTGGGCACGCTTCGGCAAATCTTGGCGCATGCCATGGCAATCCCGGCCAAATGGTGGTTTAACCTCCGCCACTCGAAGCTGCTTTTGCCTGGATGATCATGACTGCCGAAGCCCCGACCACAGAAGTCCGCAACGCCGAATTCAAGCAGCGCTTCGTCGCCGTGCTGACCGACCTGCAGGATACGGCCGCCGAGGATGGCGAAGCCATGGCGCTGATCGGTCATCTGGCCAGCGACCTTTCCGCCAATCTGGCGCAGAAGTCCTGGTCCTCCGCCAAATCGGTGATCACCCCGCAGGTCTACAACGACCTGCTGAAGGTCTTCGAACAGCGCGGCAACGAATATCACGCGGCCGGCAAGACCAAGCACGCCTATGCCATTCAGGCGCTCGCCATGTCGTTGATCGCGGGCACCATGCGCTCCGACCAGCACTTGGCGCAGGGCGAGAAAATTCTCGACAGCCTCATCGACCATTCGGTCGGCGTCTACCGGTCGCTGAACCCGGTCAAGCCGAACTAACGCTACCAAAAACCTTTCCTTCCAACGCGACAGCACGCACGGCCCATCCGGGCCGGGCGCTTTCCGCGTTTGCCGCCCCCGTTCAACGCCTCTCCTGATTTCCGGAGTTTGCCATGCCCGCATCCATTTCTCGCGCCACCTATGCCGACATGTACGGCCCCACCACCGGCGACAAGGTGCGTCTGGCCGATACCGAGCTGTTCATCGAGGTGGAAAAGGATTTCACCATCTATGGCGAGGAGGTGAAATTCGGCGGCGGTAAGGTCATCCGCGACGGCATGGGCCAGTCCCAGCGCACTCGTGCGGAAGGCGCGGTAGACACCGTCATCACCAATGCGCTGGTCGTCGATTATACCGGCATCTACAAGGCCGATATTGGCCTCAAGAACGGCCGCATTTCCGGCATCGGCAAGGCCGGCAATCCCGACACCCAATCGGGCGTCGACATCATCATCGGCCCCTCGACCGAAGCCATTGCCGGCGAGGGAAAAATCCTTACCGCCGGCGGCATGGACGCCCATATTCACTTCATCTGCCCTCAGCAGATCGAGGAAGCGCTGATGAGCGGCGTCACCACCATGCTCGGCGGCGGCTCCGGCCCCGCCCATGGCACGCTGGCCACCACCTGCACCGGCGCCTGGCACATCGAACGCATGATCGAAAGTTTCGATGCTTTCCCCATGAACCTTGCCCTCGCCGGCAAGGGCAATGCCGCCCTGCCCGCCCCGCTCGAAGAAATGATCCTCGCCGGCGCCTCGGCTCTCAAACTCCACGAAGACTGGGGCACCACCCCCGCAACCATCGACAACTGCCTCTCAGTCGCCGACGATTATGACGTGCAGGTGATGATCCACACCGACACGCTCAACGAGAGTGGTTTCGTGGAAGACACTGTTGGTGCCTTCAAGGGCCGCACCATTCATGCCTTCCACACCGAAGGCGCCGGCGGCGGCCACGCCCCCGACATTCTGAAAGTCGCGGGCCTGCCCAATGTCATCCCCTCCTCGACCAATCCAACCCGCCCCTACACGGTCAACACCATTGCCGAGCATCTCGACATGCTCATGGTCTGCCACCACCTCGATCAGTCCATCCCCGAAGATGTCGCCTTCGCCGAAAGCCGCATCCGCAAGGAAACCATCGCAGCCGAAGACATCCTTCACGACATGGGCGCGCTCTCGATCATCTCGTCCGACAGCCAGGCCATGGGCCGCGTTGGCGAGGTGCTGATCCGCACCTGGCAGACCGCCGACAAGATGAAGCGCCAGCGCGGCAAACTCAGCGAAGAAACCGGCGACAACGACAATTTCCGCGTCCGCCGCTACATCGCCAAATACACCATCAACCCCGCCATCGCTCAGGGCATGAGCCAGCACATCGGCTCCATCGAAGTCGGCAAGCGCGCCGATCTCGTGCTCTGGAACCCCGCCTTTTTCGGCGTAAAGCCCGATATGGTGCTCATCGGCGGCTCCATCGCCGCCGCCCCCATGGGCGACCCCAACGCCTCGATCCCGACGCCTCAGCCCATGCATTACCGCCCGATGTTCGGCGCCTATGGCAAACTCGTCAGCCGCTCCTCGGTCACCTTCATCTCCCAGGCCGCCCACGATGCGGGCCTGCGCAACCGGCTCGGCGTCGACAAGCAGTTGCTCCCCGTCGCCAACACCCGCGGCGGCATCGGCAAGGCAGCCATGAAGCTCAACGCCGCCACGCCCCATATCGAGGTCCACCCGGAAACCTACGAAGTCCGCGCCGATGGCGTGCTGCTCACCTGTGAACCGGCCACGGTGCTCCCCATGGCCCAGCGCTATTTCCTCTTCTAGCGCAACA
Organism: Devosia sp.; assembly: GCA_035565515.1. Classification (GTDB taxonomy): domain Bacteria; phylum Pseudomonadota; class Alphaproteobacteria; order Rhizobiales; family Devosiaceae; genus Devosia. Next base: position 24,392 of record DATMSG010000114.1, on the reverse strand, counting down.
TTCGGAATGACAGCGTTCATGATATGTTCAACCCGAGTCGGAGGAGAGATATCATGAACGTGGAAACGGTAGCGCTGGTCACGGGTGCCAGCCGCGGCATTGGGCGCGGCGTCGCCCTTGCCTTGCTCGGTAAGGGAATGACTGTCCACGTGACTGCCCGAACGGTCACCGATGCGCAGGCGGCCGCCCATCCGCAGCTCGAGGGTTCGCTCGATGGCTTGAAAGCCGAGGCGGAGAACCTGCCGGGAGAACTGATCGTTCATGTCTGCGACCACGCGGACGATCGGCAGACGGAGGCGGCAATCGCCTCTGCGCTGCGCCAGTCCGGCAAGATCGACATCCTCGTCAACAATGCCTGGCCCGGCTATGAAAACATGGTCGAAGGCGATGACTTCACCTAGATAAAACCGTTCTGGGAACAGCCCATGCGGCGCTGGCACGGCATGATCGACGTCGCCCTCAGAACCGCCTTTGTCGCGTCGCGAGCGGTCGCGCCGGGCATGGTTGCCCGCAAAAACGGGCTCATCGTCAACATTTCCTATTGGGCAGCGCAAAAATACAATGGCAACGCCATCTATGGCATCGCCAAGGCGGCTGCCGACAAGATGTCCGCCGATTTCGCGCACGAATTGCGGCCACATGGAGTGACCGCAATTTCTCTCTATCCAGGCCTGGTCCGCACCGAGGCGGTGCTGCGCAACGCCCAATATTTCGATATGTCCAATTCGGAATCGCCCCAATTCGTCGGCCTGTCGATCGCCGCCCTTTGGGCCGATTCGCAACGGCTGGAAAAATCGGGGCGCGTGCACGTTACTGCCGACCTCGCCCGGGAATATGGCTTTGCCGACATCGACGGCAAGACAATCATCCCTGCAACCCTCGATGACGTCTAGTTTTCTTAGCCCCGACATCTTGCCAGAACAATCAATCACCATGATTGTGGAGACAGTCTCGGCAAGTGCTTCGCACTGTTTCCAACGAAATCGAGGAAAAACCATGATCGATTTGAGGAGCCTTATCGCGGGCGGCATTTTCGCTCTTGTCGCCGGCCCCGTCCTGGCGCAGGACGCGCCCGCAGAGGCAGAGCCGACACCCCCGCTGCTACCGACCGTGACCGCAAACCTGACACTGACGCTCGACGCAACCAGCGACATCGAGCGCCGCACCGTCGTCTATCAATGCGACAATGGCCAGGGCTTCCGCGTGCAATATGTCAATGCGGCGCCCAATTTCCTCGCCATCCTGCCGGTCGAAGGCGAAACCCACATCTTCGCCACCACCATTTCCGCTTCCGGCGCCCGCTACGTTTCGGGCCCTTATGAATGGTGGAACGACGGCGACGAAGCTACGCTAAGCGACCTGCGCTCCGCGGAGGACGAACCGGCGCTCGCCACCTGTCTCGCCGCCGGCAACGCCCCTTAGGTTGCCATGGAAACACATACAACCGCCGAGATTTTTCCGCATATCCGCATCGTCATGGGAACGGTGGTCGGCCTGGGCATTACCCGCCTGTTGATGACTTTTGCCGGCATGGTGCAACACCCTGACCGTCCCGGACGCTCCAGTCTGCATCTACTGTGGATGGGTTCGATCCTGCTCGAGCTCGTCCTTTTCTGGTGGTGGGAATTTGCGCTTTTCCAGCTGGCCAACTGGACCTTCGGGATTGCGTTCTTCATCATCACCTATGCCGTCACCCTGTTCCTGATGTCGGCGCTGCTCTGTCCGGACAATATTTCCGAATACAAGGGCTATGAGGACTTCTTCCTCAAGCGCCGGCCCTGGTTCTTCGGACTCCTCGGCGCCACCTTCGTGCTCGATACGGTGGACACCCTCATTAAGGGCGGGCCTCATCTGGCGCGCTTCGACCTGTCCTATTTCATCCAGGTACCGGTGGGCATCGTTCTGTGCATCATCGCCTGGCGCTCGTCGGATCGACGCCTGCATTTCGCCGTGGTCGGCATACATATCCTCTACCAGCTTTATCTCATCGGCCGCTTCTTCAATACCACGCATTAGTTCAAGGACTTACCACCACTATGCTTCGCGCCGTCGCCCATCTTCCCGCCCATCACGGCCGTGGAGCCCCCATGGACAGCCTTGTTCTGGCCCATGACGAGCGGCGCCTGCGCCGCAAGCTGCTGACCGGCCGGAACGGCACGGAAATCCTGGTCGATTTTCCCAATACCATTACCCTGGACCATGAAGGCGCGCTTGAGCTCGAGGATGGCCGGCTTGTCGAAATCCGCGCCGCCAGCGAAATTCTCTATGCCGTCACCGCCCGGGACGCGGCTCACCTCCTGCGCCTTGCCTGGCACATCGGCAATCGCCACACTCCAGCCCAGCTCGACGCCGACCGCATCCTCATCAAGCGCGATCACGTGCTCAAAACCATGCTCGAAGGCCTCGGCGCCACGGTCATCGATGTAACTGAACCCTTCTTCGCCGAACACGGCGCCTATCACAGCCATAGCCATGCCGAACCCGGCCACGCCCTGCTCGTCCGCAAGTGACCGCTGACCTGCAAAAACTGCTGACCTGGCTCTCTCCCGCCTTTCCGGTGGGCGCCTTCGCCTGGTCCGCCGGCCTCGAAACCGCCATCGTCAGCCGCCTCGTGCACGACCGGCAAACGGCGGAGGACTGGATTTCCGGCGCCCTGCTTCACGGCAGCCTGCGAACCGACGCCATCCTTCTCGCCCATGCCCACCGATCGCCCCGATCTCCCGAAAAGCTGCAAGACCTCGCCGATCTCTGCCTGGCCCTGACCCCGGCGCGCGAACGCGCCGCCGAGACCACGCAGACCGGCAATGCCTTTGCAAAGGCCGCCGCCGCCTGGCCTGTCGAGCCGCCGCTGGCCCTGCCGGACCCTTGTCCCTATCCGATCGCCGTCGGCGCGCTGGCCGGCGCCCATGCCATCGGCCTCCTCGACACGCTCCTCGCCTTTCTCACGGCCACGGTCCATAGTCAGGTGTCAGTCGCGGTCCGTCTCGTGCCCATCGGCCAGACCGACGGCCTCGCCATCATGGCTGCATTGGAGCCCCATATCGCGGCGCTGGCCGCTCTGTGCCAGCATGCCACACTGGACGAAATCGGCAGCGTCGCCTATGGCGCCGATATTGCTCAGATGCAGCACGAAACGCTGCCCACAAGGATCTTCCGTTCATGAACATGTTCATCGCGTCCATGATGTTCATCGCCCTCTTCGCCGTTTCGCTGGCGCATTTCCTCTGGTCGATGGGGCGCACCTGGCCGATCCGCAATGAAAAGCTGCTGGCCCAGACCGTCGTGGGCTTCAAGGACATCGAGCGCATGCCGCCGCGCCTCGCCTCCTTCGCCATTTCCCTCGCCACCATCGCCGCCGGCATCTACGCCCTGGCGCTGGCAGACCACGATAGCGGCGGCATCTGGCTCAGTCTCGGCGGCTTGGCCCTCGCCGCCGTTTTCCTCGCCCGCGGCATTGCCGGCTACACCGCCTGGTGGAAGGGATTGACCCCGGAGCCGAATTTCCGCCTCAACGACGCCCGCGTCTATTCTCCGCTCTGCCTTGCCCTCGGCCTTGGCTTTGTCGCCCTCGTCGCCTTCCGCTTTCTCTGACCCAGGAAACCTGCCATGACCAAAAGCCTCAATGGACCGCTCCGCATCGGCATTGGCGGCCCCGTCGGGTCGGGCAAGACGACCCTGTGCGAAATGCTCCTCAAGGCCATGCGCGACCGCTATTCCATGGCCGTCGTCACCAATGACATCTATACCCAAGAGGACGCGCTGATCCTCGCCCGCGTCCAGGCCATTTCCGAAGATCGCATCGTCGGCGTAGAAACCGGCGGCTGCCCGCACACTGCCATCCGCGAAGACGCTTCGCTAAACCTTGCCGCCATCGACGATCTCAATCGCAAATTCCCCGATCTCGATATCGTCCTCATCGAAAGCGGCGGCGACAATCTCGCAGCCACCTTTTCCCCCGACCTCGCCGACCTCACCATCTACGTGATCTCGGTCGCCCAGGGCGAAAAGATTCCCCGCAAGGGCGGCCCCGCCATCTCGCGCTCCGACCTCTTGGTCATCACCCATACCGACCTCGCCCCCTATGTCGGCGCCAGTCTCGAAGTGATGGAAAGCGACACGCAAAAAGTGCGCGAAGGCCGCCCCTACGTCTTCACCGACCTGTTGCGCCGCGAAAGTCTCGATCAGATCATCGGCTTCATCGAAAAGCATGGCGGCTTCCAGGCCGTAGCCGCGGAATAGTCTTGGGCGACTACATCCGCCTGCGGAAAATGCTGAATGCGCCAATGGAACTGCCGGCGCTCTCCGCGGGCGTCGTCATCACGCCGCTCTGGCAAGCCAAACCAATGGCCCTCCATACCCTCCTTCGCGCCGCCTATGCCAGCGGTGGCGGCTCCGTACCTGATTTCAACGCCTGGTGGTGGCCGCTGGTCGAAGATCCGGAGTTCGACCCCACACTCGTCATCATCGCGAGCGCCGGGACCGAGCCCGTCGGCCTCATCCAATGCTGGACCAGCAGCTTTGTGAAAGACCTTGTCGTCGCCCCGCAATGGCGCGACCGCGGCATTGGCGCCTTCCTGCTCCGCACCGCTTTCGTGGAATTTACCCGTCGCGGCGCGCCCCATATCGACCTCAAAGTCGAGGCGTCAAACCTTGCGGCGCAACGCTTCTACCGTCGCCACGGCATGGTGGAGGTGAGCGGCTAGTCGACCATCACCACATGGCTCACCAGATTGCCGCCGCTAAAATGATGCAACAGCAGGCCCGGCGGATCGACGATCTCGCTCTCCCGCCCATCGAGCCGCAGCCGGTTGGCCTTAGTGACGGATGGAGCCATGACCGCCGGGCGCCCAGCGAAACGCGTGAACAGCGGGCGATGCACATGGCCACAAGTCAGCGCCAGAACCCTTTCTCCTGCCGCCTCGATCGCCGCCGCGAGCCCCTCGCCGTTGTGGCAGATATTGCGGTCCTTGCCGTCGATACCGGTGGGGAACGGGTGCTGGTGCTGAAAGATCAGCGTGGGCAAATCCGAGGCGGCCAACTCCGCCGCCAGCCATTCAAGCAGCGGCCCCGCATCGCCGTGATGCGCCCCTTCCACCGTCACATCGAGCCCAATCAAGCGAAGTCCGCCGACCTCACCGACGACATTGAGCGGCCGATCACTCGTCCAACCAAACCGCTCCCCAAATGCCTGTCGCATGTCGCCGTGGTCATCGACATTGCCGGGCACGACAAAATAGGGGCAACCAAGACCGTCGAGCCGTTCTTTCACGGCCCGATAGCTCCGGTCGTGCGCCTCCTCGGCGAGATCGCCGCTGACGATAACGGCGTCGGGCCGCATGGGACCAAGCCAGCCCAGCGCCCTGTCGAGCCGGTCCAGCCTTTCGCCGGACCCGTTCGCATGGATATCGCTGAGATGGGCAACGATCATTGCGCGGTCGGCCTGACCAGTGCCAGCACCGTACGCGCACCGACTTGAACGCGGCCATCCGCGATGGTGACGGCTGTATCAGGATCGGAGTCGATGCCCACCACCCACTCGCCTTCCGGGAGCACGGCGGAGACCGTATCGATCCGGCGATTGAACCAGATCAACACCTCGTCGTCCTTGTGCTTGAGATGCATCCCGAGCACCGATGCCGCGCCGTCGTTCCAGTCGCCCTCGTTCATTTCGCGCCCTTCGGGATGGAGCCAGGCGACATCGCGGAAACCATGCCGCTCCTGTCCGGTCAGGAAATGATCGTGGCTGACCGCTGGATGCGCCTTGCGGAAGGCGTTGATCGCCGCGACGAAATCGACCAGCGCCCCATCGGCATCTTCCCAGTCAAGCCAGGTGATTTCATTGTCCTGCGCATAGGCATTGTTATTGCCCTGCTGGGTCCGATACATCTCGTCGCCCTGCTGGATGAGAGGGGTCCCGCGAGACAGGAACAGCGTCGCCAACATGGCCCGCACGTCGCGCTTGCGCGCCGCATTGATCCCGGGATCGTCGGTTTCGCCTTCGACGCCGCAGTTCCAGGATTGATTATTGTTGTGCCCGTCGCGATTGTTCTCGCCGTTCGCCTCGTTGTGCTTGTCGTGATAGCTCACGAGATCGCGCAGGGTGAACCCGTCATGCACGGCCAGCATGTTGACGCCATGATGCGGCTTGCGCCCGGCAAAATCGAAAATCTCGGCCGAGCCTGAAACCTTGCCTGCCAGCGCCCCGATCTTGGCCGGCTCGCCCTTCCAGAAGGCGCGCACTTCATCGCGGAACGTGTCGTTGTGTTCCAGGAATTCCTTGCCGAATTTTCCGAGCGCATAGCCCCCCGGACCCGGATCCCACGGTTCGGCCACAAGGATACATTTGGAGAGCACCGGGTCAGCCTTGATCTTCCTGAGCATCTCGGCTTCCGGATTGAACCCCGGCTCGCGGCCCAAAACGGTCGCCAGATCGAAGCGGAAACCGGACACGCCCATTTCCTCGACCCAATAGCGCAGGCTTTCGATCACCAGCCGCTGCACCGCGGGATGATCGCAACGCAGCGTGTTGCCCGTGCCGGTGTCGTTGACGAGGTGCTGCTTCCCGTCCACTTCGACGAAGCGATAATAGGTATGCGCATCGAGCCCCATCATGCTCAACATCGGGCCATGCGCATCGCTTTCGCCGGTGTGGTTGTAGACGACGTCGAGGATCACCGAGATGCCGTTCTTGCGGTAGAGATCGGTCATCACCCGCAATTCCTGCGGCCCGCGCGGCGCCAGCCGCGGGTCGATGGCGAAATAGGCCACCGGATTGTAGCCCCAGGCATTGGTCAGCCCGAGCGCGGGCAAATGCCCCTCATCGATCCAGGCCGCCGTCGGCATAAGCTGGATCGTATCGACGCCCATATGCTTGAAATGGTCGATCACCCGCTTGGTCGTCAGGGCCGCAATGGTCCCGCGCAACGGTCCCTGCACGCCCGGATGGCGCATCGAAAAGCCGCGCACATTGAGTTCGTAAAAAAGGCTCGGCGCCTTCTTGCGCGGCAATATGTTCTCGTTTCCATCCCCGACGACAATCGCCTTGGGGATCAGCGGCGCGGTATCCACGGCCTCCTCGCGCGGCAGCCGCAGCCGCGGCGAGCGCACGAAAACGCGGTCGAGCCGCCGCGCATAGGGATCGACCAGCAGCTTGTGCGGATCGAAGAAATAGCCCTGATCCGGGTCATAGCGCCCATCGGCACGAAGTCCATAGCGCGCGCCGGCCCCGATGCCGGCGATCAGCCCGGCATGGATATTGTCCGCGTGCACATCGAGTTCGAAGCGCTCGATTTCCTGGTCCTGCTCATCATAGAGCGAGACCCAGATGGCCGTGGCAGCTTCGGAATAAACCGCGAAATTAACGCCCTCGGGCGTGATCGTGGCGCCGAGCTTTTCAATGCTCCCGGCGCCGGGAACGAGTTGTGGACCGGTCACGGATATGCGCTCAAGTGATGACGCTGGGCTCGGTGCGCCCCGTCCGGGCCTTGATGCCGGCGAGGTCTTCGGTGATCCCGACGAGAGGCTCGAGGGCGCGCTGGGTGTCGAGATCGTGGTTTCCATTGGGGGGCTCATACTGTTCGAGGTAGACCCGCAACGTCGCGCCTACCGTCCCAGTTCCTGAGAGCCTCAGCACTATTCGCGAGCCGTCCTTGAACCCGATGCGAATGCCCTGTTTCGCGCTCGTCGAGCCATCCACCGGGTCGTGATAGGTAAAATCATCCGCATAGGCGACTTCGAGCCCATTGAGCACCTGCCCCGGCAGCACCGACAGCCGCCCGCGCAGGTCATCGACCAGCGCATTGGCAATGGCGCTGTCCACTTCCTCATAATCGTGGCGCGTATAGTAATTGCGTCCATAGGTCGCCCAGTGCTCGCGCACGATGGCATCGACGCTTTGCTTGCGCACAGCCAGAATATTGAGCCAGAGCAGAACCGCCCAGAGACCGTCTTTTTCGCGCACATGGTCCGAGCCCGTGCCGGCGCTCTCTTCGCCGCAAATGGTCACGCGGCCGGCATCGAGCAGATTGCCGAAGAATTTCCAGCCCGTCGGCGTCTCGTGCATCTCGATGCCGAGCTTTTCCGCCACCCGGTCGGCCGCAGCACTGGTCGGCATGGAGCGGGCAATGCCCACGATCCCCGCCTTGTAGCCCGGCGCCAGATGCGCATTGGCCGCCAGCAGCGCCAGCGAGTCCGATGGCGTCACGAAACGGTTCTTGCCGATGATGAGGTTACGATCGCCATCACCATCCGAAGCTGCCCCGAAATCCGGCCCATCGGCAGTCATCAGCAGGTCGTACATGTCCTTGCAATAGACAAGGTTCGGATCGGGATGCCCATCATTGAACGAGGGCGAGGGCGTGCCATTGAGCACGGTGCCCTTCGGCGCCCCGAGCACGCCCTCGAGAATGGCATGGGCGTAGGGCCCGGTGACGGCGTGCATGGCATCGAACGTCATCCGGAAGCCCGAGGCGAACAGCCCACGAATGGCTTCAAAGTCGAACAGCGTCTGCATCAGTGCTGCATAGTCCTTCACGGGGTCGATCACCTCGACCACCATGTCGCCCACCTGCTGCGTGCCGATCTTGCTCAGATCCACATCGGGCGTATCGAGCGTCTTGAAACTGTCGATCGCCTTGGTGCGGGCATAGACCGCATCGGTGATCTTCTCCGGCGCAGGCCCGCCATTACCAACATTGTACTTGATGCCGAAATCACCTTCCGACCCGCCCGGATTGTGACTCGCCGACAGAACAAGTCCGCCGAAAGCCTTGTAATGGCGAATGATATTGCTCGCGGCCGGTGTCGAAAGCAGACCGCCCTGCCCGACCAGAACCTTGCCAAAGCCATTGGCCGCTGCAATGCGAATCGCCTTCTGAATGGCGATATCATTGTAGAAGCGACCGTCGCCGCCGATCACCAGCGTCTGTCCGGCAAGTCCTTCAAGACTATCGAAGATCGATTGAACGAAATTCTCGAGATAGTTGGGTTGCTGGAAAACCGGCACCCGCTTCCGGAGCCCCGAAGTGCCCGGCTTCTGGTCGGCATAGGGCGTCGTCTTAATGATCTGTATCGTCATCGGCTTTTAGTCCAATCAGCGATGCATAAAGCTGGGCATAGCGGGCGGCGCTGGATTCCCAGCTCACATCCGATTTCATTCCCCGCCTCTGCATCTTCTTCCAGCTTTTCTCGTCGGCGTAGAGGTCCAGCGTGCGCCGGATGGCATTGGCCAGCGCGGCCTCGTCAGGCGGCGCAAACTGCACCCCCGTCGCTACCTCGGCCTGCAATGCGGCAACATTGGCGTCGATGACGGTGTCATTGAGCCCACCCACGCGACTCACGAGGGGAATGCAGCCATAGCGCAGCGCATAAAGCTGCGTCAGGCCGCAGGGCTCGAAGCGCGAGGGCACCATCATCACATCGGCCCCGCCCTGCACCAGATGGCTCAACTGTTCATTATATCCGGTCACCAGACCCACTCGGCCCGGATGGCGCATGGCCGCGCCGCGCACCGCGTTTTCCAGCTCCGCCTCGCCCGACCCGAGCACGGCAAGCTGCGCCCCCGCATCGACCATCATGTCGATACAATTGACGAGAAGATCGATGCCCTTCTGCCAGGTCAGCCGGCTGACCACCGCGAAGAGCGGCCCGCTCGACGGCTCCAGCCCAAACGCTTCCTGCACAGCCGCCTTGTTGGTGCTGCGGCTGCCAAGCGAATTGGCCGTATAGGTCGAGCTCAAATTATGGTCGGTCGCCGGGTTCCAGGCGTCCATGTCGATGCCGTTGAGCACCCCGAAAACCGTTCCGGACCGGTTGTTGAGCAGCCCATCGAGCCCCATGCCAAAGGAGGGCGTCCGGATTTCAGCCGAATAGGTCGGCGACACCGTGGTCACCACATCGGCGCATTCGACGCCTGCCTTGAGGTAGCCCACGCCGCCAAAATATTCGACGCCCTGCATCGAAAAGGCATGCGGCGGCAGGCGCAACTGAGCGAAAATGTCGGCACCGAACGTGCCCTGAAACGCCATGTTGTGAACGGTGATCACCGTCTTCAGCGTCGCCGACGGCCCATATTTCACATAGGCGGCAACGAGCCCGGCCTGCCAATCATGTGCGTGAATGACCTGTGGCCGATAGCCCTCCACCAGTCCCAGTCCCAATTCCGCCGCCACCCAGGAAAGCGCGGCAAAGCGCTTCCAATTGTCCGGCCAATCCCAGCCATCGGGTCCCATATAAGGATTGCCCGGCCGATCGTAGAGCGCCGGCGCATCGAGCACGATCATATCGAGCCCTTCCGCCCGCCCGGCGATCAGCCTGCCGGTCACGCCGAAAAGGTCGCTGAAATAATAGACCTCGCGCGATTGCCCGAGCTTGGCCATGACCGCGGGATAGCCCGGCACCAGCGTCCGCATGGAAACGCCGTTTTTGGCAAGCGCCGCAGGCAGGGCGCCGGCGACGTCCGCCAGCCCCCCGGTCTTGATCAGCGGATAGACTTCCGAAGCAACGGAAAGAACTTCGATCATCGATCAGCCAGATAGCGATTGACCATAGCCTGGGTGATAAGCGTCACCCCATCCTCCGTCCGCCGGAACCATTTGTCGTCGAATTCGGGATCCTCGCCGACCACCAGCCCTTCGGGAATGGAAACGCCGCGGTCGATGACCACTTTCTTCAGCCGCGCGCTGCGCCCGATATCGCAATAGGGCAGCACCACCGCCTCATCCAGCACCGAATAGGAATGCACCCGCGAACCGGTCGACAGCAGCGTGCGCTGCAAATGGCCGCCCGAAATGATGCAGTCGCCCGACACCAGCGAATTGACGGCGGAACCACGGCGCCCGTCGAAGTCATGCACGAACTTGGCCGGCGGGGTGATCTCGGCATAGGTCCAGATCGGCCAGTCGCGATCATAGAGATCGAGCTGGGGATTGATATCGGTCAAATCGATATTGGCTTTCCAGTAGGCATCCACCGTACCCACATCGCGCCAATAGGAAACCGTCTCGTTACTGGAGCGCACGCAGGAGCGCGGGAAGCGGTGCGCCCAGGCCGTGCCGTTCTTGACGATATAGGGGATGATGTCCTTGCCGAAATCGCGGCTCGACCCCTCCGTGGCCGCATCGCGGCGCAGCTGTTCCATCAGGAACCGCGTCTCGAACACATAGATGCCCATCGAAGCCAGCGCCATGTCCGGCTTGTCCGGAATGCCCGGCGGGTCCTTGGGTTTCTCGACGAAATCGACCACCCGGTCGCGCCCATCGACATGCATCACGCCAAAGCCTGTGGCCTCCATGCGCGGCACTTCGAGGCAGCCGATGGTCACATCGGCGCCGGTGTCCACATGCTGGCGAAGCATGATTTCGTAGTCCATCTTGTAGATATGGTCGCCGGCCAGCAGCACGATATAGCGCGCGCCATAATCCTCGATGATGTCCATGTTCTGGTAAACGGCGTCGGCCGTGCCGGCATACCACATGTCTTCCTTGACGCGCTGGCTGGCCGGCAGCACGTCAAAACTTTCATTTCGCTCGGTGCGCAGGAAATTCCAGCCGCGCTGCAGGTGGCGGATCAGGCTATGCGCCTGATATTGCGTCGCCACCGAAATCCGGCGAATGCCCGAATTGATGGCATTGGACAGCGCGAAATCGATAATGCGCGACTTGCCCCCGAAATAGACCGCAGGCTTGGCACGCCGGTCCGTCAATTCCATCAAACGCGTGCCGCGCCCCCCCGCGAGCACATAGGCCATGGCTTCACGCGCCAATGGAGACGGTACTCGATAATCAGCCATTCATTTCCCTCCACTTGCCCGCCTTGAAGCGGGACGTATTCACCCGATACGGATCATTCCGGCTCATATTTCAGGAACAGCGTCGCCAGCGGCGGCAGATAGAGTTCCATTTCCGCCGGCATATGCCGCCCCTCGACGGCATGGGCGATCACCGCCCCGTGATTTCCGGTATTGCCCCCGGAATACCAGCCGGCATCGGTATTGATCCGTTCCACCCAGCGCCCCGCCAGGGGCACCGGCACCTTGTACCCGCTGCGTGGCACTGGCGTGAAATTGGAGATGACGATCACCGGATCAGCATCCCCTGCCTTTCGCACCCATGCATAGACGGTATTGGTCTGGTCATTGCCGATCAGCCATTCGAACCCATCGGGCTCGCAATCGCGCTCGTGCAGGGCCGGCAGGCTGCGATAGGCCGCATTGAGATCGGCCACCAGCCGCCGCATGCCCTCGTGCGGTGCCGAATCGAGCAGCCACCAGTCGAGCCCGCGGCTTTCCGACCATTCCTCGCGCTGGGCAAATTCCTGCCCCATGAACAGGAGCTTCTTGCCCGGATGCCCCCACATGAAGGCGAGATAGGCCCTGAGATTGGCGAATTGCTGCCAGTCATCACCCGGCATTTTCGAGAGCAGCGCGCCCTTGCCATGCACCACTTCGTCATGGCTCAGGGGCAGCACGAAATTCTCGCTGAACGCATACATGAGCCCAAAGGTCATGTCGTTGTGATGGTAGCGCCGGTGAATCGGATTGCGGCCCATGAAACGCAGCGTGTCGTTCATGAAGCCCATGTTCCACTTGAAGCCGAAACCGAGCCCACCATTGTAGGTCGGATGGCTCACACCCGGCCACGAGGTCGACTCTTCGGCGATCATGAAGGCGCCAGGAAACTGCCGGTAGACCTCGGCATTGACCCGCTGCAGGAAGGCGACGGCCTCGAGGTTTTCGTTGCCGCCATGCTGGTTGGGCACCCACTGCCCCGGCTGGCGCGAATAGTCGAGATAGAGCATCGAGGCCACCGCATCGACGCGCAACCCATCGATATGGAACACTTCGAACCAGTAGAGCGCGCTATTGGTCAGGAAGGAGGAAACCTCCTTGCGCCCGAAATTGTAGATCGCCGTATTCCAGTCGGGGTGGTAGCCCTGCCTGGGATCGGCATGCTCGTAAAGCGCCGTCCCGTCGAAATGGGCCAGCCCGAATTCATCAGTGGGGAAATGCGCCGGCACCCAGTCGAGGATAACGCCCAGCCCCGCCTCATGCGCCGCATTCACCAGCCGCGCAAAACCGGCGGGATCGCCATGCCGAGATGTCGGCGCAAAAAGCCCCGTCGGCTGATAGCCCCAGCTCGGGTCGAACGGATGCTCGGAAATCGGCAGGAATTCGAGATGGGTATAGCCCATGTCCGCCGCATAGGGCACGAGTTGCTCGGCCAGCTGGTCATAGGTGAGGAACGAGCCATCCGGCCGCCGCCGCCATGAGCCCAGATGCACCTCGTAGATCGACATGGGCGTGCGCCGCCAGTCGTGGCTGGCCCGCTGTTCCATATATTTCTGGTCGGTCCAGCTGAACGGGGTCGGATCGGGCACGACCGAGGCCGTTCGCGGCCGCAATTCCGCCTGCCGCGCAAATGGATCGGCCTTCAGCGGCAACACTTTGCCGTCCGGCCCGACGATTTCATATTTGTAGATCGTCCCCGTACCGAGCACCGGGATGAACACTTCCCAGATGCCGTTGCGATTGCGCATCGGATGGCGGCGGCCATCCCACTGGTTGAATGCACCGACCACCGAAACGCGCTGCGCATTGGGCGCCCAGACCGCAAAATGGGTGCCGTGAATGCCCTCGAATTCCATCTCATGGGCACCGAGCTTGTCGAAAAGCCGGAGATGGCTGCCCTCGCCGATGAAATAATCGTCCATCGGCCCTAGCACCGGCCCGAAGGAATAGGGATCGAACACCTCCCATTCCCCGCCCGCATTCCTGGCAAGGAAACGAACCGGCTGTCGCCCGTCCACCTCGACCTTGCCCTCGAACATGCCGCCGGCGTGCCGGGGATAGAGAACCCCCAGTTCCCGTCCGTCGAGCGTGAAGGCCGTCACCGCCTCCGCGTGCGGAATGAAGGCGCGCAGCACCCATTGCCCGTCGATCTCGTGTAAGCCGAGCACACCGAAGGCATCCCTGTGGCGACCTGCCACGATCTCTTCGACGTCACGGCTATCGGCCTGCCAAGTTTCCCTGCTCACGCCTCATATCCCCCCATAACCACCCGATTGAATGTCGGTGGTCGAAATTTGGAATGGTCGCGGGCCCAAATCGATCCGCGACCGCTCGAGTTTTTCCTAAGCCGTCTGCACGTTCCAGATGTCGGCAGCATATTGCCTGATCGTCCTGTCCGACGAAAAGAAGCCGACATTGGCTGTGTTGCGAATGGCCATCGCGTCCCAACGCGACCGATTCTGCCAGATTTTCTCGACCTTGGCCTGAGCCGCCCAATAGGCATCGAAATCGCGCGCCACCATGAACCAGTCATGGTCATAAAGCCCGCCGATCAGATCGCGATAGCGGTTGGGATCGTCCGGCGAGAACACGCCCGAAGAGATCGCTTCCAGCGCCTCGCGCAGGCGGGGCGACTTATCGATCGCCCCGCGCGGCACTTCGCTGCGACTGCGCTTGTCTTCGACCTGCTCGGTCGTCAGGCCGAAAATGACGATATTGTCGTCGCCCACTTCCTTGTGCATCTCGACATTGGCGCCATCCATGGTGCCGATGGTGATCGCGCCATTGGCCATGAACTTCATATTGCCGGTGCCCGAAGCCTCCATGCCCGCCGTCGAGATTTGCTCGCTGAGATCGGCGGCCGGCACGATCATTTCGGCAAGGCTGACATTGTAATTGGGCAGAAACACCACCTTCAGCAGGCCCCGCACCGCCGGATCGTGATTGATCACCTTGGCGACGTCATTGATCAGCTTGATGATCAGCTTGGCGTTCCAATAGCTCGGCGCCGCCTTGCCCGCGAAAATTTTCACCCTTGGCACCCAGTCCTTTTCCGGATGAGCGCGGATTTCATCGTAAAGCGCCACGGCGTGGATGATGTTGAGCAATTGCCGCTTGTATTCATGGATGCGCTTGATCTGCACATCGAACAGCGCATCGGCCGAGACCTTGACCCCGACACGGTCCTTGATCAGCGTGACCAGCCGCTCCTTGTTGGCGCGTTTGACCGCGGCAAACTGCTTCTGGAAACCCGGATCCTCCGCATGTGCGCCAAGGCCATGGAGCTTCTCGATATCGTCGAGGAAATCCGGCCCGATCCGCTCGCTGATCAGCTTGGTCAGTCCCGGATTACACTGCATCAGCCAGCGCCGCGGCGTAATGCCATTGGTCTTGTTGTTGATGCGCTCGGGATAGAGCTTGTGCAGGTCTGCAAACACCGTCTGCTTCATCAATTCGGTATGAAGCGCGGAAACGCCATTGATCGAATGCGATCCGGCAAAAGCCAGCTGTCCCATGCGCACCCGGCGCCCGCCATGCTCGTCGATCAGCGACACCGCCGCGATCTGCTGGTCGGTAAACTTGGCGCGGCTGCGAGCCTCCGCCAGCACATCGGCATTGATCTGGTAGACGATCTGCATATGCCGCGGCAGCAGCCGCTCGAGCAGCGCCACCGGCCAGCTTTCGAGCGCCTCGGGCAGCAGCGTGTGGTTGGTATAGCCGAACGTGCCCTTGGTCAGTTTCCAGGCATCGGCCCACTTCACCCCATTGTCATCGACGAGAATGCGCATCAGCTCGGCCACCGAAATGGCCGGGTGCGTATCGTTGAGCTGGATGGCCACCTTGTCCGGCAGCGAGCCGAGATCGCCATATTGCTGCAAGTGCCGCCGCACGATGTCCTGCAGCGATGCCGAAGAAAAGAAAAACTCCTGCCGCAGACGCAGTTCCTGCCCCGCCGGGGTTGAATCGGCGGGGTAGAGAATGCGGGTGATCGCCCCCGCCCTGGCGCTTTCTTCCAGCGCCCCGATGTGATCGCCGGAATTGAACTTGTCGAGCAGGATCGGATCGATCGGCTGCGCGCTCCAGAGCCGCAGCGTATTCACCCGCGCCCCGCGCCAGCCCACGATCGGGGTGTCATAAGCCACGGCCAGCAGATGTTCGTTCGGCCGCCATTCGTGCCGCATCGAGCCATCGGCATCGGTGATCGGCTCGACGTGGCCGCCAAACCCGACCTCATAGGCGCTTTCACGGCGTTCGAATTCCCACGGATTGCCATGGGTGAGCCAATCCTCCGGCAGTTCCACCTGCCAGCCCTCGCTCATTTCCTGCCGGAACAGCCCATGCACATAGCGAATGCCATAGCCATAGGCGGGGATTTTCACCGAGGACATGGATTCGAGAAAACACGCCGCCAAGCGCCCAAGGCCACCATTGCCCAGCGCCGCGTCGGGCTCGAGATTGATCAGGTCGCCGAGATCGACATTGAGGTTCTTGAGCGCCTGCTGCACAGGCTCCATCAGCCCCACATTGCTCATCGCATCGCGCATGAGCCGCCCGATCAGGAATTCGAGGCTAAGATAGTAGACGCGCTTGTTGGACGTACGCCAGGTCTCGCGCGAACTCTCCATCCAGCGGTCCATGATGCGGTCGCGCACCGCCAGGATAGTGGCGCGCAGCCAGTCATGTGGGCGCGCGACGATTGGGTCCTTGCCGACCGAATAAATCAGCTTTTCAAGGATTTCCGCCTGAAGGGCTTCAACAGTTGTCGCACGGGGCTCGGGCGTTGGAGCATCGTAGACGATCGGCTTTTGCGGCATATCGCAATCCAGTGTTCATGACGATGTTCCCCTCTAATGTGCTCACTCTTGCACTTAATTTGTGCATCGGAAAGCCCCCTTGAAGAGGAGACAAATCAGCTTCCTTGAGCGGGCACGGAATGGGCGACGGCGTCTTCGGCGCTCTCTTCCGAAACCGACACGCCGCTCTCGCGCGCCTGGTCCTGAGCATTGCTGATCAGCAGCCGGTTAAGGTTCCGCCAGTCTTCCCCGCCCAGTTGCAGCTCGAAGCGCTGCCGGTCGCGCGCGCGCACGCCTTCGATCACTTCGCTGGCTTCTTCTTGGCTCGCACCGAGCATGGTGATGGCTTCGCCGCCGAAGGACACGGCCGATTCGAAGGTTTCGCGCAGCTGGTATTCGACGCCCGCCCGGACCAGTTCAATGCCATGCGGTCGATCGAAAGCACGCGCCATCACCCGCGCCAGCGGAAACTCGTCGCGCAGCAATTCGGCGATGCGCGTCGTCTGCTCGCGCTGGTCCGTACAGATCAGGATCAGGTCCGCCGTGCTCGCGCCGGCAGCACGCAGGATATCGAGTCGCGTCCCGTCGCCGTAATAGACCTTGAACCCGATCTGCGCCGCAGCGCGGATCATGTCCGTATCGTTATCGATGATCGAGACCGAATGGCGCATGGCGAGCAGCGGCTGGCTGGCGATCTGCCCGAAGCGCCCGAAGCCGATGATCAGCACTCGGCTGTTCAGCCCATCGGCCTTCTCGACGCCATCCATCGACTCCACCCGCTTGGGCATGAAATAGCGCAGGCCGATCATGGCGAATGGCGTCAGCACCATGGAAATGATGACCGTCGCCGTAAAAATCGCATTGCTCGGCCCATCGATGAGCCCTGCCGCAACGGCTGTCGTATAGAGCACGAAGGCGAATTCGCCGCCCTGCCCCATCAGCACCGCCCGCTCCAGCGCTTCTCCATGCCCCGAGCGCAGCATGCGCGCGATCACATAGATGGCGCCCGCCTTGACCACCATGAAGGCCAACACGCTGATCGCGATAAGCTGCCAGTTCTCGCCGACAATCCCCAGATCCAGCGACATGCCCACGGCCAAAAAGAAGAGCCCGAGCAAAAGCCCGCGAAACGGTTCGATATCCGCTTCGAGCTGGTGCCTGAAAGTCGATGTCGAAAGCAGCACGCCGGCGAGAAACGCGCCCATGGCCATGGAAAGCCCGCTCACCTGGAACAGCAACGCCGCCCCCAGCACCACCAGCAGCGCCGCCGCCGTCATCACCTCGCGCGCCTTGGAGGAGGCGAGAAAGGCGAAGAACGGGTTCATCACCCGCCGCCCCAGCACGATCAGCAGCAGGATGGCGCCGATGGCCGTGCCAAAACCCAGGAGGCGCGTCACGACCGACTGATCCTCCGCCGCAGGCGCCAGAAACGCCACGACGGCCAGCAGTGGCACGATGGCAAGGTCTTCAAGCAGCAGAATGGACACCATCTTCTGTCCGCTCTCCGAGGCCAGCTCGCCCCGTTCTGCCAGGATTTGCATCACGATCGCCGTCGAGGTCAGCACAAAGCCCATGCCGAAAATGAACGCCACCGCCGGCGCAAAGCCGAGCAGCAGCCCAACCCCGGTCAGCAACAGTCCGCAGCTCGCAACCTGGATGACGCCCAGCCCGAAGATTTGCTTGCGCAGCGCCCAGAGCTTGCTCGGCTCCATTTCGAGCCCGATGATGAAGAGAAACAGCACCACGCCCAGTTCGGCCAGATGCAGCACCGAACTCGGATCGGCAATCAGCCCGATGCCGGAGGGGCCCAGCAAGAGCCCCGCAGCGAGATAACCCAGCACCGAACCAAGCCCGATCCGCCGAAACAGCGGCACGGCCACGACGCCGGCCGCGAGCAAGGCTACGATGGGAACCAGATCGACGCCGCCATGCGCGGCCTCCGCGGCATGGATGACAGCTTCTGCGGCCATGATTCGTATTCCCTGTCTCGTCCTGGTCAAAACGACACTGGTGGGCAGAGCCGCTTTCCGTCAAGGCTCCCAAGTGCAAGGGTGCCCCGCGTGACAATGCTTTAAGTGGAGGTCTCTACCCCCGTGGGCGCCGTCCCCTCCGGTGGCTCCAGCCGCCCCTGCTTGCGCTTTTCGTCATTGTCCTCGGCGTCCTGCCTTTGCTCCTTGATCGCCTGCGCCGTATTCGCAAGCAGCGCCTCGCGATCCGTCATGTGTCGCGTGCGCCGCACCGGCCGCTTCGGCTTGACCGGCTTGCTCGGCAGGGTGTGGGTCAGGATCGAGCTCGCAATCAGCAAGGTCGGCACCGCCACCAGCCCGCCCACTGGCCCCCATGCCCACAGCCAGAACGTGATCGAGAGAAAAATCACAAAAGGATTGAGCGTCATCGTCCGCCCGATGAAATGCGGCGTAACGATCTGCCCCTCGATAAAGTTGACGCCCATATAGCACAGCGCCGGCAACAGGATTTGCTCGATCCGCGTCTGGGTCCCCAGCCCCACGGCCAGCAGGATCAGGATCATCGTGCCCTGCCCCACATAGGGAATATAGTTCAGCACCGCCGCCAGCGCCCCCCAGAGGATCGGCGACGGCATGCCGATCGCCCACATGACCAGCGTCACCGCCACGCCGACACAGCAGTTGATGAAGGTGATCGACAGCAGAAAACGGCTGACCTTGGTCTCGACATCGCGGAACACATGCGCCGTGCGCCAGCGCATCCGCCGGGTCACACACAGCGACAGCACCGAAATGCGGATGTGATCGCGCGTGGCAACGAAGAAATAGAGGCTCGCAAGAAAGATCAGGATTTGCGCCAGCAAGGCCGGTGCCAGCATCGCGACGCTCGTCACCGCGCTACCGTCCTCGACATTGACATTCATCGCCGCCGAACCGCCGCCAAAAACCTCGCTCAACTGCGACTGAAACTGCGAAAAGGATTCCAGCGGCTCCCTGAGATTGGCCAGCTGTCCCTGCAATTTCTCCCAGATCAGCGGCGCCCGCGCCACCCATTCGCTCAGGGGCAAGGCGAAGGCAACGATACCCGCCGCAATGATGCCAAGCAGCAATAGCACCACCACACCCGCCGAAAGCGCCGGCGGCACACCCACCGCCTCCAGCCGGTCGGCTACCGGCCCGAACATCAGCCCGATGACGATGGCGAGCGTAACCGGGGCCAGAAACATCTGCCCCGCCTGCAACACGAAAAGCAAGACGACCGCCCCGATCGCCACCACCGAAAGCCGCGCGGCATTGTCGAGCACGCGTTCGAACTGGCTTTCATTCATATCCTCGGACGACAAGGGGGCTTTCATATCGACTTTCGGGGCTCGGTGACGCTGCGCTTACAACGTTGCCTGTCAATGAGCGTTCCTTTGCCTCATTGCCCAGTCGACCGCCGCCATTGGCCCCGCTAAAGTCCCGCCGTTTTCATCCGGTTTGTCCAGGGACTATCCATGCCGCGCAAGATCATCATCGACACCGACCCCGGTCAGGACGACGCCGTCGCCATTCTTCTGGCACTGGCCTCGCCCGAGGATTTCGAGGTCCTCGGCGTCGTCGCCGTAGCCGGCAATGTCGGCCTCCATCACAATGCCAACAATGCGCGCAAGATCGTCGAATTGGCCGGCCGCCCCGACGTCCCCGTCTATGCCGGCTGCGCCCGGCCCATGCGCCGCACCCTCGTCACCGCCGAACATGTCCACGGCGATACCGGCCTCAATGGCCCCGACCTGCCGGCGCCGAAAATCGAACTCCAGCCCCAGCATGGCGTCGATTACATCATCGAAACCCTGCTTGCGGCCGAGCCGAAAACCATCACCCTCTGCACCCTGGGGCCGCTGACCAATATCGGCATGGCTCTCGTGAAAGAGCCAAAAATCGCCGAACGCGTCGCCGAGATCGTCATGATGGGCGGCGCCTATTTCGAAGTCGGCAACATCACCCCGGCCGCCGAATTCAACATCTATGTCGATCCCGAAGCCGCGGACATCGTCTTCAAAAGCGGCATCAGGATCACCGTCCTACCGCTTGATGTGACTCATCAAATCCAATCCACGCCGGCCCGCCTCAACGCCATAAAAGCGCTCGGCAACCGCTCCGGCCAGGCCGTCTACGACATGCTGACCTTCTCCGAAGGTTTTGACCTCAAGAAATACGGCTGGGAAGGCGCGCCCCTCCACGACCCCACGGTCATCGCCTACCTCATCGACCCCAGCCTCTTCGAAGGCCGCGTCTGCAATGTCTCCATCGAAACGGCGAGCGAACTCACCGTCGGCATGACCGTCACCGACTATTGGCACGTCACCGACAAGCCGCGTAACGCCAACTACCTGCGCAACGGCAATGCCGAGGGCTTTTACAAGCTCCTCACCGAGCGTCTCGCCCGCCTGCCGTAAGGACACTTTCGCCTCCCTCCCCCTTGCGGGGAGGGAATGAGGGTGGGGGTATCGGCGATCACCGTGCCCCCAGCCCCACCTCCCGCGTCACCCCGATATTCTCCAAAAACATCCGGTCATGGCTGATCACCAGGATCGCCCCATCGAACGCCCGCAGCCCCGCTTCGATCTTCTCCACCGCCTCAACGTCGAGATGATTGGTCGGCTCGTCGAGCACCAGCAGCATCGGCGGCGTCTTCCCACCCACCGCGCAAGCCAGCCCTGCCCGCAGCATTTCCCCGCCACTCAATGTCCCAACCTGCTGCAAGGCCGCATCCGCCCGAAACCCGAACGCCGCCAGCACTGACCGGCAATCGTTCTCCGAACTCTCGGGATTGAGCCGCCGGAAATTCTCGACAATGCTCTCGCCTCGATCCAGCAGCCCCACCTGCTGATCGAGCAGCGCCATGGGCCCGCCGATCTGCACCGAGCCGGCAAACGGCGCCAATTGCCCCGTCAGCAATTTTATCAGCGTCGTCTTCCCCGCCCCATTCGGCCCCGTCACCGCCACCCGCTCCGGCCCGATGATTTCCAGTTCAAAATTCCGGATCGTCGGCGCCGCCTCGTCATAGCCCCCGGTCAGCCCGCTCGCTCGCAAGACCACCTTTCCAACTGGAAGTTCACTCGGCGCCAGCTTCACCGCAAATGGCGTAAGTACCTCGATCCGTTCCCGTGCCGCCCGCGCCTGCTCACTAGCTGCGCTCGCCTGCTTTTCCGCCAGATTGTCGAGGCCGCCCGCCGTTGCCTCGGCCTGCCGCTTCAATCCACCCATGACGATTTTCGGCATGTCGCCCTTGGCGCCCTTTCGCCTGCCACCGGCATCGCGCTGCGCCTGCTTCTCCCGCGCCTCCTGCGCCTTCTTTGCCACCTCGCGCACCTGCCGCTCGGCTACATCGCGATCGCGCTCCGCCGCCTGCAATTCCAGCGCCTTGCGCTCGCGATAAAGGCTCCAGCCACCGCCATAGGTCTTTGCGCCCAGCGTCGTCAGCTCAACGATCGCATCAACTTGTTCGAGCAAGCCGCGATCGTGACTCACGACAATGGCCGCCCCGCGCCACCCGGCCAGCAGCTTCGCCACGGCCGCGCGCCCCTCGGCATCGAGATTGTTCGTGGGTTCATCGAGAAGGATCAGGTCCGGCTCGGCAAAGACCAAAGCAGCCAGCGCCGCCCGCGTCCTCTGCCCGCCCGACAATGTGGAGAGCAGCGTCTCCGGCGTCACCCCCAGGCCCAATTGCCCCAGCGCCTCCTCAAGCCGCGCCTCCAGCGTCCAGTCGGCCTCGGCCAGTTCATCGACACTCGCCTCCCCGCTCATCGCCTTGGCAAGCAGAACCAGCCCATCCCGAACCCCAAAAAGATCGGCAATGGTCTCCCCATCCCGCGGCTGCACCTGCTGCCGCAGCACGCCCATGCGGCCTGTGCCGCTGATCGTGCCGCCGCTCGGCGTCAGTTCGCCCGCGATCAGCCGCAGCAGCGTGGTTTTGCCCACACCATTGCGCCCCACAAGGCCTGTGCGGCCCGGGCCAAAGGTCAGATCGAGGTCGGAAAAGAGCTTGTGGCCGTCAGGGCCGGTATAGGAAAGATGCGAAATCGTAACGGAAACGGGCATGGATCGAGAATTCTCCAAGGGCAAGGCAGGTCGGCATTGCGTTGGAGAAGCGTTCCATCAGGCACCATCCGGTCGAGTTACGATGCCCCATAAATAGCGCAGCAAAAAGCAGCGTCAACCGCCCTCTGGCAAATCATCTGCCTCGGGGGTAGTCTCCGGCCTCTCTTTTCAGCGGACCAGACCATGGATCTCTTCACCCTCGCCGCCTTCACCGTTGCTTATGCCATCGCCGTGCTCGTGCCCGGCCCCGGCGTAGCCGCAGTGGTCGCCCGTGCCCTCGGCGGCGGTTTCAAGGGTGCCTTCCCCATGGTCCTCGGCATTCTGGCCGGCGACCTCGTCTATTTCGTCTTCGCCGTTTTTGGCCTTGCCGCCATTGCTACCCTCTTCGGCCCGATCTTCGTCATCGTCCGCTGGGCAGGTGCCGCCTATTTGCTCTACATCGCCTGGAAATTCTGGACCGCAAAGCCGGGCGCCGAGCAGATGAAGCCCAAGAACGAAGACCCCTGGAAGACCTTCATTGCGGGCTTCTCCCTCACCATGGGCAATCCGAAAACCATCGTCTTCTATCTGGCCATCCTGCCCACCGTCATTCCGCTCGACCAGATGAACCCGGTCGCCTTCATCGAGCTGACCGTGATCGTCGTCGTGGTCTTGCTGCTGATCGGTTGCGGCTATGCCTGGCTCGCCTCGGCGGCCCGCGAAATGTTCAAGAGCGAAAAGGCTCTGGGGCGCCTCAACAAGACCGCCGGCGCCATGATGGCCACGGCCGCCGGCCTCGTCGTCTTGCAGCATTAACAATCAGCTAACCATTTCCCGCCATGTTTTTGCGATGGGAAAACTCAGCACCATCGCCAGCATGTCCCGCTACGATCAGATGCAGTACTACCGCGCCAAGCGGAAGGACGCCTTTTCGAAGATGCAGACATTCAGCAGCCAGGCCAATGGCCTGGTCTCGATAAAGGTGTCCGAAGCGCAAGGCATGGGCAATATCGTCGCCAAGGTGGCCCACCAGCGCGGCGTGAACAAGAAGGCCTAGATTGACCAAAGAGGCTTTGCGCCGCAAAGCACCTCACCACGAGGCCTCTTGGATTGGCGTTTCAGCAAAAAACGACCTAAGCGGTCTCCTCGGCCCGCCGCACCCGCCGCAGCAGGGGCGATAGTTCCACCGGCGGCTTCTGTTCGATCCGCTGATAGATCCGCCCATCCTTGCTCCGCACCGCATAGCCCAGCGACACCAGCGCCCGCCGCAACAATGCATGGTCGCCAAAACTGGCCCAGGCATTGAGCAACGCCGTCATCTCCGCATCCGAATAGACGCGCCCCGCCTCCATCCGGCTCCAGAGCGCCCAGAGGCATAGCGGCTGCAAGCTGTTCTTCGCCGGCCAGCGCATGAGCACGCCGCGCTCATCAAAATGGCGCGCCACCCGTTCGATCAGTTCGGTATCGGCCTTCGGCACCATGGGCACCTGCGCTGCGGCGTCGGTCTCGGCCCGGAAATGCTGGTAGTTCTTGTAACCCGCAGACTTGCTCAGAAGGTTGAGCATTTCCACGTGGCCCGGGAGCGCCTCGCGTTGCGCCAAGGCCTCCCGCAAGGTGCGGGCGAAAGCCGAGAGATCGGCGATAGTCAGTGCGTGAATTTCTCGCGACATGTCACATCCTTGTACATGCCTCAACCGCCTGTTCGGCAGTGTCGATGGTCACCGGCTTTCGACGAGGCACGAGGACGTTCCTGTCGGTATTTTCCTCAGGCAGGTTTAGCTTCCC
>DATMSG010000113.1:0-17726 GCA_035565515.1 Devosia sp. | reverse complement strand
TTCGACACCCAAGGCCAGCGCCTCCGCTAACAGCCGGGATAGACCATGACCACCCTTATCGACATTGCCCCCGGCGCCGCCCCCGATCATCTTCAGGGTGAAATCGACAGGCTTTCCGCCACGGGCGGGGGCCGGATCAGGCTCCTGCCCGGCGACCACATCTGCGGCGCGCTGCAGTTGAGAAGCGACATCGATCTTCATCTCGAAGAAGGGGCCGTGCTGGCCCCGCTTCCCGATCATGCGCTCTATGAGGCCAATGTCTCGGCCATTCGCGTCGAGGGCAGCGATCGCTGCATGATCTTTGGTCAAAACCTCGAAAATGTCGCCATCACCGGCCGCGGCACGATCGATGGCGGGGGACGGCATTTCGTTGCCGGCGACGACACAGAAGCCGGCGTCTATATCCCCCTCGAGCCCAGGCTACGGACCGTGGTGCTCGAAGAATGTCGCAATGTCCGCATCGAGCAGCTGACGCTGCGCGAATCCTCCAGCTGGACCCTGCACCTCATCCACTGCACCGATGTGCTGGTGGACGGCTACAAGGTGCTCAACGACATGCGGATGCCCAATACCGATGGGCTGGTTCTCGATGGCTGCGTCGGGGTCAGCGTACGCAATGCCGTGATCCGAACCGCCGATGACGGCGTGGTGCTCAAGACCTGCCAGAGCCTGCCCCAATGGCATTGCACCGATATTTCCATAACCGATTGCATCATCGAAAGCGGCAGCTGCGCCATCAAGATCGGCACGGAAACCTTCGGCAATGTCGAGCGTGTCAGCGTCGACAATTGCACGCTCGAAGGGTGTAATCGCGGCCTTGGCATTCTCTCGCGCGATGGCGGGGAGATTTGCGACATCAGCTATCGCAATATCGAACTCGATTGCCACGAAACCCCCTTCGGGTTCTGGGGCTCGGGCGAGGCCCTGACCATCACCCAGCTCAACCGCCGTTCGGGCACACCGGCGGGCAGGGTTCGCCGCATCCTCGTCGAGAACCTGACCGGCGTGCAGGAAGGGGCGATCAATTTCTATGCCGCCGTGCCCGGCGACATTGCCGATGTCACCATGAAGGCCGTCAATCTCACCCAAAGGCCCGGCGCCCTGGGCACCGGCAGACAACAGGATATTCGCCCCACCGAAGCGGACCTGACCCCGTCCAAGGATGCTGCCGGCCGCGTCGGCGCATGGGTGCGCGACGCCGACGGCCGCATCATCGGCCTGAACGACTATCCCGGCGGCATGCCGGGCCTGTTCAGCCACAACGTCGCCAATCTGTCGCTCTCCGATCTCGAGATCCGGCGGCCATCCCCCCTCCCAGATGGCTGGAATCCGCAGACCGTCGTGATCGAGTGAGCCCCGCTGGGGCCACTACAAATGGGCATTGGCCTGCGCCCGGGCAGCCCCCCGGCCAATCTTGGTGACAGATCACGGGGGCCCATCAGGCGCTCCGCGGATCGATCAGGATGCGGCCCCTGACCTGTCCGGCCAGGATTTGCCCGGCCGCGGCGGGAACCTGGTCGAGACCGATCTCGGTCAGCATGTCCGAATAGGCGGCCCGGTCGAACTCATCGACGATGCGCGACCAGGCGGCGATGCGCCGGGCATAGGGCTGCATCACGCTATCCACGCCCAGTAGCGAAACGCCGCGCAGGATGAAGGGCAGGACATTGGTCTCGAGCCCGATCCCGCCGGCATTGCCGATGGCGGCGACCGCCCCGCCATATTTGATCTGCTTGAGCAGCTTGCCAAGGATTTTGCCGCCAACGCTATCCACCGCCCCGGCCCAGCGCGCCGTTTCGAGCACCTTGTCCGGCTCGGCGAGAAAGGCATCGCGCGCAATGACACTGCGGGCACCGAGCGCCTTGAGCGCATCGGCATGCTCGGGCCGGCCGGACAGCGCGGCAACCTCGAAGCCCGATCGCGCCAGCAGCGAAACCGCGATCGAACCGACGCCGCCGGCAGCGCCAGTCACCAGCACTTCGCCATCGCCCGGCGTGATGCCTGCCGCTTCGAGCCGCATGAGGCAGAGCATTGCGGTCAGCCCGGCCGTGCCCACGATCATGGCATCGCGGGTCGTGAGCCCCTCGGGCAGCGGCACCAGCCAGTCGGCCTTGACGCGCGCCCTTTCGGCATAGCCGCCCCAGTGCACTTCGCCCACGCGCCAGCCGGTCAACACCACCTTTTCGCCGGGACGATAGCGCGCGTCGGCGCTATCCCGCACCGTGCCGGCAAAATCGATCCCCGCCACATGGGGGTAATTGCGCACGAGGCCGCCCGCGCCGGTGAGGCACAGGCCGTCCTTGTAGTTGAGCCCGGCCCATTCCACATCGACCGTCACATCGCCCTCAGGCAGGCGGTCATCGTCAAGCAGATGCACCCTGGAGGAAACCTTGCCCTCTTCATCCCTATCGGTCACCAGCGCACGAAAACTCATTGTTTTGCCTCTTGTTCTTACGGTGGGCCGGCGCGGATGGCCGGATCAGGCGTGTGGAGATTATGTCAGGACGGCGAGAAGCGATGTTTTTCGCATCCTATACCGTCCAGCCACTACCCCAAACCTGCACCACATGCCCGTCCGACGTAGGGTAGAGGGCGGCAGCCCGGCGCGCGGCACCAGATCCTTCAATCGCCACGGGCCGCCATCGTCATTGCCCCTGCTCACCAGGACACCGCGATATATTTGGCTTCGCAGAATTCGAGAATTCCGTGATGGGCGCCCTCGCGGCCGAGCCCGCTTTGTTTGACGCCGCCAAAGGGCGCCGCCGGATCCGAGGCCAGGCCGCGGTTGAGGCCCACCATGCCCGCTTCGATCTTTTCGGAAACGCGCAGGCCGCGGGCCAGGTCTTGGGTGAAGACATAGGCGATAAGGCCATATTCGGTGTCATTGGCCCTCGCGATGACTTCTTCTTCGGTCTTGAAACTGGTGAGCGGCGCCACCGGACCGAAGATTTCGTCCCGTATCAGCATGGAATCCGCGGGCACGTTCTTGAGCACGGTGGGCGGATAGTAATAGCCATCGCCGCCCGGTGCCTTGCCGCCGGCCAGCGCTTCGGCGCCCTGCCCTATGGCGGTATCGACGAGGCCACTGATGCGATCAAGTGCATCCTGGTTGATCAGCGGCCCGCATTGCACGCCGCTGTCGTAACCCTTGCCCAGCTTGAGGCCGGCCATGCGCTCGGCCAGCCTGGCGGCGAAGGCGTCCATGATGCCTTCCTGCACGTAAAAGCGGTTGGCGGCGGTGCAGGCCTCCCCACCGTTGCGCATCTTGGCCACCATCGCCCCCTCGATGGCCAGATCGAGATCGGCATCGTCGAAGACCACGAACGGCGCATTGCCGCCCAATTCCATCGAGCAGGAAATCACCGTGTCGGCTGCCTCACGCAGCAGGCGGCGCCCCACCTCGGTCGAACCGGTGAAACTCAGCTTTCGCACACGCGGGTCATGCAGCATGGCACTGACGCTGGCACCGGCCTGGGAGGTGGTCAGCACGTTGACCACGCCATCGGGCACGCCGGCCTCGTGGTAGATTTCGGCCAGGGCATAGGCGGTCAGCGGCGTCTCGGTCGCGGGTTTGAGCACGCAGGTGCAGCCGGCGGCCAAAGCCGGGGCGATCTTGCGGGTGGCCATGGCGGCGGGGAAATTCCATGGCGTCACCAGCACGGAAACGCCGATCGGCTGATATTGCACCAGAATGCGGTTGGCTCCGCTCGGCGCCACCGAGAGGTCGCCATTGAGGCGCACGGCCTCCTCGGAGAACCAGCGGAAGAATTCTGCGGCATAGGCCACCTCTCCTTCGGCATCGGGCAGGGCCTTGCCGTTTTCGAGGCTGATCAACTGGGCCAGCATGGCTTTGCGCTCGATCATCAGCTCGTAGCAGCGGCGCAGGATGTCCGAGCGCCCGCGGGGAGCGGTGGCGGCCCAGGCCGGGGCCGCGGCATAGGCCGCTTCGACGGCACTCAGGGCGTCCTCGACACTGGCATCGGCAATGCTGGTGATGGGCTTGCCGGTAGAGGGGTCGATGACGTCGATGCGCTTGCCGGTGCTGCCGGGGCGCCACTGACCACCGATCCAGAGATCGGCTGGCAGCGCGGCGGGATCGAACGAAAAAGGAGAACTGGTCATCAGCTTGCCCTGGCGTCAGGTTGAAGGGGTGAGGAAAGCGACTGGCGATCGCCCAAGAAGGCGGCGGCGAGCAGCCGATCCATGCCGGCGCGATCGACCGGCCGCGGGTTGTTCTTGATCAGGCGGCTCGCTGCGAGCGCCTGCTCGGCGATCCATGGCAAATCCTTGGCCTCGATACCCATCTGGGCCAGCTTAGTCGAAATACCGATGGTGCCAAGAAGATTTGCAATGCCCTCGATGGTGGCATCGAGGGCGCTTTCCTCGTCGCCCTTGCCGGCGACATGATGCCGATTGAAGGCGTTGGGGCCTATCGGCAAACTAGGCGAGCGTGGCAGCCGGGAATAACGGCCTGGTCATCCCATCTCCGCCACGCATTGCCATCAAAGCGGCGCGCGATATTCGTGCGTCGCCTCGATGCCGGGTTTGAGTTGTAGTGAAACCACCTGCTGGTTGGCATGCAGCCGGAGCTGCCGGTTGTTCTGGCTTCGAGCCCGCGCCCAGATCACGCGGCCGGCTTTCCAGGCAAAATCCAGTTCGACGCCGCCGCGGGCTCGAACGCCGCGAACCGAGCCTTCCATCCAGCCCTCGGGCAGGGCCGGGAGCAGCCGGATTTCGGCTTCGCTCGACTGTACCAGCATTTCCAGAATGCCAGCGGCACCACCGAAATTGCCGTCGATCTGGAAAGGTGGATGCGCATCGAAAAAATTGTTGTAGCTGCGCGCCGGGCTCAAGAGCAGGTTGAGCACCGTCTTGGCGCGTTCGCCTTCGCCAAGGCGCGCCCAGAGATTGATGCGCCAGCCTATCCCCCAACCGGTCGCCTCGTCGCCGCGGATTTCGAGGGAGCGGCGGACGGCAGCAGCGAGATCGGGCGTTGTTTCGACCGATATCTGGTCGCTTGGATAGAGCCCATAGAGATGCGAAACGTGCCGGTGGTGGATTTCCGGAACCTCCAGGTCCCAATCCTCCATCCATTCCTGCAATTGCCCGGCTTTTCCCACCCGGTGCTCGGGAAGTCTTGCACGCGCGGCAAGCGCCTGGGCGGCAAGATCGGCATCCTCCCCCAATTGCTCCGCCGCCTGGGCGAAGGCCGCCAGCAGATCGCGCAGAATTTGGTTATCCATGGTGGGGCCGGCACAGAGCGCGACGCCATGCGGATGCCGGTTTTCCGGGGAGATCGAGGGATTGGTCACGAGATAGTCGGTGCCCGGCATGGGCATCAGCGTGTCGAGGGCGAAAAGTGCGGCGCCCTTGAGCGGCGCATAGAGGCGGCGCACCAGGGCCGTGTCGCGGCCCGCAAAGCGCGCATGATCCCACAGCTGCGCCATCAGCCAGGCGCCGCCGGTGGGCCACACGCCCCAATATGCACCATCGACCGGCCCGGTGGCGCGCCAGATATCGGTATTGTGGTGCATCACCCAGCCCCGCGCGCCATAATGGCTGCGGGCCATTTCGGCGCCGGTGACGGCCAGTTCCTCGGCCATTTGCAGGACCGGTTCGATCATGTCGGGCAGATTGGCCGGGTCGGGCAGCCAGTAGTTCATCTGCAGATTGATATTGGCCGTGTATTTGCTGCCCCAAGGCGGCCGCGTGTCCTTGTTCCAGATGCCCTGCAGGGTCGTTGGCTGCGTGCCGGGGCGGCTCGAGGAGATCATCAGATAGCGCGCATATTGCACATAGAGCGCGGCCAGGCCGGGATCGTCGCCCGCAGCGAAATTGGCGATGCGCTGGTCGGTCGGCAGATCGCTGCGCCCCTCGCCGAGATTGATGTCGAGCCGGTCGAACTGGGCGCGATGCGCTGCAATATGGCGGGACAGCAACGCTTCGAAATCCAGCCTCTGGTAGTTTTCGCGGCGCGCGGCGAGACGGGCCTCGGGGTCGCCGGAAACATCGTCGAAGCGGACGAAACTGGTGGCGATATCGACCAGGACGAGCGCCTTGGTGGCATCGCGAACCACGAGCCGGCGCCCGCGACGTTCGACACTGCCGCCTTCGAGCCGCAGATGCGCGTCGATGCCAAAGGTCAGCTGGCCCTCGATGCCGTGCTTGCCGAAATTGTGGCCGCGATAGTTGAGACTTTCCGGTTGGCCGTCCACGAGATCGCCCGGCTGCGGGCTGTCGAGCCAGAGCTCGAAATCGAGCTTTCCCGGAAGCGAGCATTCGAGTTGCAGCACCAGCACATCGTCGGCTGCCGAAGAGAAGGCGGTGCGGGTAAAGACCGGCGCATCCGGGTCGAGCCCGGAGCCGAGCAGAGCGTATCGCGACGTCGCGACGGCCGTCGGCAGATCGAGTTTTCGCTCATAGCTGCCGGGCACGGCTTCGTGGCGGAAATCGACGAAGAGATTGCCCGCCGGCTGATAGCTCATTTGCAGATAGGGCTTTGCCAACAGATGCGCCTGCGCGATCTCGTGGGCTTCCTGATAGCGACCGGCAAAGATGTTTTCGCGCACGGCGGCAAGGTTGGGCAAGGCTTCGGGATTGGTCGGCTGATAGGGGCCGCCGGACCACAGCGTTGACTCGTTGAGCTGCAATTCCTCGCGGCCCACACCGCCATGCACCATGGCGCCGAGCCGGCCATTGCCCAAGGGGAGAGCGTCCGTCCACTCGGTGGCCGGTTGGCGATACCAGAGAATATTTGTCATCAGATGTTCCGCAGCCGCGTGCCAGAAGTGGAAAAAAGCATGGCCCGTTCAGGCCTTATGCCAAATGAAATGCTGTCGCCGGCCTTGATGCCGAACCGTTCGCGGGCTTCGATGACCACGCTTTCGCCGGTCGAGAGCGTGCCATAGACGAAGCGCGTGCCGCCCAGGTTCTCGACGACATCGACCGTAACGGCAATATCGGCCGCCCCCTGCCCCGCCTCGACAAAATGCTCTGGCCGCACGCCGACCAGCACCCTGTCTTCAGTGCCCGTGGCCGGCAGCGCGCCACCGGTTTCGAGTTTCACCTGACCGCCACCCAGGGTGCCGCGCAGGAAATTCATGCGTGGGGAGCCGATGAACCCGGCGACGAAGAGATTGTCGGGATTGTCGTAGAGTTCTTCCGGTGTCCCCGCCTGTTCGATTTTTCCCGCGCGCATCACGACGATCTTGTCGGCCAGCGTCATGGCCTCGGTCTGGTCATGGGTCACATAGATCATGGTCGAACCGAGCTGGTTGTGCAGCTTGGCGATTTCGACGCGCATGGACACACGCAGCTCGGCATCGAGATTGGAGAGCGGCTCGTCGAAGAGGAAAACCTCGGGATCCCTGACGATGGCTCGGCCGATGGCCACACGCTGACGCTGGCCGCCCGACAGCTGGCCCGGCTTGCGCTTCAAGAGGGGCTCGATCTGCAGCGTCTTCGCCGCCACCGCGACGCGCGCGGCGATCTCGTCCTTGGTCAACCCCGCCATGCGCAACGAAAAACCGATATTCTGCTCGACCGTCATATGCGGATAGAGCGCATAGTTCTGAAACACCATGGCCACGCCGCGCTCGATCGGATCGGCCTGGTTCATGGTCTTGCCGTCGATCTGCAGCGTGCCCCTGGTGATGGGCTCGAGACCGGCGATCATGCGCAGCAGGGTGGACTTGCCGCAGCCGGAGGGACCGACGAATACAGTGAACGAGCCATCCTCGATCTTGAGGTTGAGGCCTTCGATGACCTCCAGGCTCCCATAGGATTTGCTGACTTCACTCAGCACGACATCAGCCATTCTCGCCTCCTCCAGGCGTGCCCTTTACCGCCGCAGGCGACGGGTCGAGCCTCTCAAGGTTATTTCCGCGTCGATGCGCATGGTTCTTTTGCCGAGCGAGCCACTGGGGCCCAGCCTCTCGGTCAGGGTGGAAACGATGGCCTCGGCGATCCTGTCGACCGGCTGGCCCACCGCGGTAATGCCGGGGCGATGCACGGAAAAAGCCGGCACATCGTCAAAGCTCACGAGCGAAATGTCTTCGGGGATCGAAACATCGTGCTCGCGCAGCCAGCGCAGCGCGCCGATGCTCATATTGTAATTGGCGCCGAACACGGCCGTCGGCGGATTGGGCAGGGCCATCAGGTCACCCATGCAGGTATAGCCGCGATATTCGTTCCAACCGGCATCGGCGACGAGTTCGGGATATTCGGGCACGCCATGAGCTTTCAGCGCATCGCGATAGCCTTCGAGACGATCCCGGCCAACCGAGTCATGCAGATTGCCATGGATGATGGCGACGCGTTCGTGGCCGAGATCAAGCAGGTGATCGACGAGGCGCTTGCTGGCGCGCCGGTTCTCCACGAAGACGCGGTCCGCGCTCACCCCCGGCAGGTCGTTATCGTAGACGATCACCAGCATGCCTTCGTCGATATAGGGAGCAAGGCGTTGTAGCAGCGCCTCATTGCCGTCCATCACCACCGCATCGACACGATGGCTCGCGAAAAACTCGAGTCCCTCCACAATGGCCGCAGGCTCCGTGTCATGACAAAAACACAAGACGGCACGCCCGGTCTGGCGCATGCGGCGCGTCAATTGATCGAGAAGAGCGGCATGGAACTCGCTGACCGCGGGGACCAGCATGCCCACGATATGGGTGGTATTCGTCTTCATCGAGGCGGCGGCGCTGTTTCGGCGATAGCCCAGCTCGTCAATCACCTGGGCAATGCGCTCACGATTGCCCCCGCGGATCGGCTGGCCGTTGAGATAGCGCGAGACCGTGCCGACCGCGACTCCGGCGGCCCGGGCGACATCGATAATGGTGGCCGGGCGGGCTCTGGTGATCGCTTGATCGGTCATTGTTCTTCTATTCCTCGATGAACGCGCCCGGGCAGTACGGGCCGGGCGCCTTCTGCTTGCATAGTCCGGCTTGGGCCGGCTTGCCAATGCAAGTGGCCGAGCCGGCATGGCCCTAGGCATGGTGTTCAAACACCACGGCGGCATGGATGCGCAGCGAGGGCAGCGTCACGCCATACTGCCCGTCGCCAAAATCGGTAATCTCCAGCGATTGCCCGGAAACCGCCTCGTAAGCGCGCTTCGGGGCGGCCGGCAGCCGCACTTTCGCGCTGACCGGACCGATGGCCGGAATGTCCTCGATCATCTCCATGACGCGGACACCGTCGCGCGTGGGCACGGCATTGCCGCGCACCTGCGGGGCTCCATAGAGCATGTGCAGCACATGCCGCCCGCGCGCATCCTGCCGGGTCAGCGAGGCGCGGCCGGAGCTCGGCAGGTCCGTCGTCAGCGCCGGGTCGGGCAGCAAGCGCTCGAGCAGGCCGCGGATGATGTAGCGGTAGAGCGGCTGCCCCATGGCCCGATAGATCGAGAAGATCGGATAGGCGACATAGGCGACGCCGGCATTGATCGTGACCCCTGCCCCAAGCGGCGCCGCGGCAACATCGTCCGGCGCATGGGCGTGCGAGGAAAAATGCTTGTAGCTGCGGTTGAAATAGGGTGGCACGACCTCGGCCAGGACTTCGGCGCCTTCGGCGACAATCGCCTGCGCGCGTCCATAGACGACAAAGGGTGAGGTGGTCATGCCCCTGTCGAGTTTCGGGTTGGCCCGCAGATAGGACGGATCGAAATCCACCGGCCCGACATTGCGGATACCGGCCGGCACCGCAAAGGACCCATCGTCCTGGAGCGCCGAAATGCCACTCAACAGCAACCGACCGCCGCCCTCCACATAGGCGTTGAGGCGAACCTTCAGCTCGTCCTCGACCGGCACTTCATCGGGCAGGATGATGACGCGATATTTTGAAAAAACGGCCGAAGGGTCGATGACGTCGAATGGGCGCTGCAATTCCTGCAGCATCTGTGCCGCGCCATCGTCCGCATTGTTGTTGCGGTCGCCGGCATGGTGGAAATATTCGGCCGAGAGGATAGCCACCTCGGACACCTGCCTGGCGTCTTCGAGATAGGGCTCCAGCTTTTCGATGCGGGCATAGGCCGGGCCGATCGAGGCATAGGTATCGGGATTGATCGCCCCGCTCGGATGCAGCTGGTCGCCGACGAGGCATTTCGATCCCAGCGCCACCATCTGCGCCGCTTCGAATTCGAGCGCGTCGGGATGCTTGAAGCCGCCGAACTCGCCCCACGAGGTATGGAACTTGCCCGTATGGGCCACAAAATCGAGCCCCAGCGTTGCCGCATAGCGTGCGCTGGCCGGGAAGTGATTATAGCCCCAGCCGCCGGTGGGCAGGCTTTCGAGCTCGAGGTGGCTATAGGGCGCAAAACGCTCCGGCCCCTGCTTATGGATGTGGCCGCAATTGTAAAAGATGCGCAGGCCCGGGAATTCGGCATTGAGCGCCGCGCTCATTTCCGTGCGGAAACGCTCGTTGACCCATTCGTCCTTGGTGAGGCGATCGGCATGGATTTCAGGATCGAGCCCCATCTCATCCATGGTCTGCAAACACGCCTCGCAGACGCAATCGGGCGCGAGGACGATGTCGAAGAAAATACCGGGCGTCGCATAGGTGCTGGCAACTTCCCGCGCCATTTCCAAGAGTTCGTCGCGATATTCCTTGTGGTTGAGGCAGAGCGTGTGCCAGCCCGCCTGCAATTGGCCGGGATCGAAGCGATTATCCGTGGCCGAACGCACCCGCCATTCCGGATGCAGCCGCGCATTGCGCTCATCCCACTGCACCGTGATGTAGATGGGACATTCGATATCGGCAGCGTTAAGCGCATCGACCATTTCGCCGAGCAGGTCCGGCCGCGACAGGTTCGGATGCGGCGCGCCGGCCTTGGTCGGGTAATAGGCCCAGCCGTGATGGCATTTGGCAAAGACGGTGACGCTATCGACATGCGCCTTCTTCAGCGTCGCGACGAAATCTGCCGCGTCGAAATCCTTGCCGATGTCCGGAATATGCTCGGAGGTGTGAAAGTCGAGATGGATCTGACGATAACGCATCGGCTTGTTGGTACGGTTTTTGGTCACTCTTTGGCCCCTGTGCGGGTCTGCGACCCAGCGGCGAATTGACGTTGGAAGATGACGAAGACGATGAGCGGAACGATGGTGGTGACGATGGCGGCTACGCTGCGCAGGTCCCAATTGCTTTCATAGGTGCCGGCCACCTTGGTCAGCAGCACCGGCAGCGGCTGCATGCTGCGCAGGTACAGCATGGGCAGCAGCAGCGCGTTCCAGCTCCAGAGGAATTGCAGCACCCCCACGGCAAAGATCGGGCTCGTGGCATTGGGCAGCACCACATGGCGCAGCGTCGAGATCGGACCACAGCCGTCGATCTTGGCGGCTTCGATCAACTCTTTCGGAAAATCTTCGAGGAAGTTTTTCACGAGGAAGATCGACCAGGCAAAACTGAGCCCGATATAGGGGATCAGCACCGCCGCGATATTGTCGATCAGTTTGAGGTCCCGCCACAGCGTGAAGAGCGGAATGACCACAACCTGCTGGGGCAGGACGAAGGCATTGATGATCAGGATCAGCAACAGCCTCCGGAACGGAAATTTCAGGAAATGGAAGGCATAGGCGGCGATTGGTGCGAGCAGCATGGTGCCGAGAGTGGCCAGCGCCGCCAGCATGCCTGTGAACCAAAAGGCCTGCGCCAGCGGATATTCGTCCCACACCCTGATCCAGGCGCTGAAGGTGATGCTGAAGGTGTCGAGCCGCCACCAGCCGAGCGCCACTTCGCTCGGCGGGCGCAGCGAGGTCACGACGATCCCCAGCACCGGGATGACCCAGATGGTGGCGATGACGCCGACGAGGATGACCGTCCACCAATGAATGCGCCCGATCATTTGGCACCTGCCGTACGCTGAATGATGGCTGGGATCGAGATGACGAGTACGGCAACCAGCAGCACCACGGTTGCGGCCGCGCCATAGCCCAGTTTGAATTGGGTCATGGACTCTCGATACATGAAGTAGCCCACGGTTTCGGTCGCGCGGACGGGACCACCGCCGGTCATCACATAGATGATGTCGAAGGCCCTGAGCGCGCCGAGAAGGTTGATGAAGATGGCGACGCGCACGCCCGGCAGCGACAGCGGCATCATGATGTGGCGCATGATCGAGGTCGGCTTGGCGCCGTCCATATAGGCGGCTTCGAGCACGGTTTTTGGAATGGACTGGACCGCGGCAAAACACAGCATCAACGGCAGCCCCACCCCGCTCCACGAGGCAACGAAGATCAGCGCCCAGAGCGCGGTATTGGGATCGCCGAGCCACGAATGAGCATAGCCGGGCACAAAAACGCCAATGACGGCATTGAGCAGGCCCGCTTTATCGGGCCGCAGGATATTGAGCCACATATAGCCCGAGACCGCTTCGGAAATGCCGAAGGTCACGAACATCATGCCGCGGAACGGCGTGGTATGCGCCGGCGCAAAGGCGCAGAGCATGGCGAGCACCCAACCGAGACTGACGGAAATGACCGTCGTGCCGAGCGTGAAGATCAGCGTCGTCAGCAGCGTGTTGCGGAAGGTCGAGTCGTTGAACAGCGTGACATAGTTGCCAATGCCGACCCATTTGGCCGGCGCCAGGCCCTTGATGTCGTAGAAGGAGAGGCGAATGGTATCGATCAGCGGATAGACCACCGCTATACCGAACAGGATAATGACGGGGGCGATGAGCAACCAGGCAGCCGGCGCCTCCTTGATGCGCCAGCCGGTGGTGGCGGGCAGCCGAAGCCGCCCACCGCCAGCGCGGGAGGGAACTCCCGACCGGTCTGTCACTGCTTCTGCGACAGACCTGGTCATCAGTAGGCCGTCGCTGCCTTGGCCTCGATAGCGGCCAGAACTTCATCGACGGTGGCTTCAGTCGGGTTCTGCAGGAATTTTTGCAGCTGCACGCGATATTCATCGACCAGATCACCCGGCAGCAGGTCGCCGAGCACGAACTGTACCTTCGAGCTCGACACGGCCGATGTCGCGATCTGCTGCACGGGGCCAAGCAACGAACCATCCATCGCCGTGCTCGGGGAAGCATAGCCATAATTGGCCATGATATTGGAGGCGTCCGGGCCGACGATGAAATCGAGGAAGGCATCCGCCGCCGCCGGATTGGCGCCATTTGTGGTGACGTTCAGTTCCTTGGTATCGACGCTCGAGGTGTCGTCAAAGCCCATGCCGAGGGCCGGGAACTGGAAGATCGAATAGTCGACGCCTTCTTCGAGCCCGAGATCGTTTTTGAGCGCCGAATTGGTCCACATGCCGAACAGCAGGTAGCTCGATTCTTCGGACGTATAGAGCGTGGGATAGGGCTCTTCGGTGGCAAGCATGGTCGCCGGGGCCGCACAGCATCCGGCCTGCAGCATTTCGGCATATTTCATCAGCGCCGTTTTGATCTTGGGATCGGTCCAGGGAATCTGATGCGCCGCGAGCTGGGCCGCGACCTCGACGCCGGCCGTGCGCAGCAGCAACGTTTCGAACCATTCGGTATGGGCCCAGTATTTCGCCGGGATCACGACGGGGGCCGGGTAGCCGGCAGCTTTCAACTTGTCGAAGCTCGCGAGGAACTCTTCCCAGGTCGCCGGCGGCGTGATGCCGGCCTTTTCGAGCTGAGAGGTTTTGTACCAGATCGCCGAGCGGTCGCCATAGGTATAGGTAATGCCATAGGTCGTGCCGTCGATCGAACCGAGATCGCGCCAGGATTGGCTCAGTTTGTCATCCCAGCCAAAGCTCGCCCACTGCTCGTCGATCGGCCGCAGGATGCCGGAATTGACCAGTTCGGCGCGGAAAGCGGGCCAGGTATTAATGATGATATCGACCACCTCGCCACCCAGAAGTGCGGTGCGCATTCCGCCGCGCGCATCGCCCTGGCCACCGGCCGGCTGGAATTCGCGAACACTGACGCCCGGATGCAGTTCCATGAACTTGGCCTCAATGTCTTTCCACATCTGGCCATCGGTGCCGGTCTGCCACTGCAGGATAACGAGCTCGCCACTGAGATCCTGGGCGAGGACGGATGGGCTGACCCCGGCAAGAGCTGCGAGCATGACGCCGGCCATGACGGTACGGCGCCGCAAAGTGCGGTTGAACATGATTTTCTCCTCCCTTGACGCGGCTGTATCGCCGCTTCCGTCAAGTAAGTTGAAACGTTATCAACTACGACCAACATTGCAACAGAATTTTTGCGATGGGTGGACGCAAACCCTCGCCTCGACCTTGCGGGCTCAAGTATGCCGCGGCGCGCATCTGACCGCCTGAGACCGAATATGGCGGCGGCCCCGACTGCCGCCATATGCCTAGGAACCGCCTGGATGTTCGGGCGCGCCATGAACGAGTTGCACTTCCGGCGATTTGACGAGCGTCAGATAGCGCTCGAACTGTACGAGAACATCGGCGATGATCTGGTCGCGTCCCATGCCCATAATGTCGTAGCCGCGACTGCCGCTCGAGAAATAGGTACGCGCCTCGTACCGCATCTCCGGTTTGCCGGTCGCCATGGGCGAAAGCACCACCAGCGGATGACTGGCGATGGAAACGCCATAGACAAAATCGCGCACGCCTTCGGCGGGGGATCGCAAGGAGACAGCTCCTTCCTCCGTTTGCTCGATGACAGCCGGGCGCCCGCGGGTCGTCAGTTCGTCGGCCACCTGCTTCAGGGCAGATTGAACTTCGGTATCGATAAATTTCTGAACTTCCGCCCGGCGAGGAGCACGCAGCATCAGGCCGAGCCGGCGCTGCCAGGTCACGCCGGCCGCAGGTTGCGCTGGCGCAGGTCTTGCCGCCGCGCCATGCGCCTGTTGTTGGGCAACATCTGCCCTCATGCCGGTCAGCAACGACCACAAGAGCGCCAGGATCACGATCACGAAGGGCAGCGCACTGGCAATGGTGACCGACTGCAAGGCCCCCACCCCTCCCGATACAAGCAGAACCGCCGCGACCACACCGGCAAAAGCGCACCAAAATACGCGCTGCAAGGTTGTGGTCTCGGTTTCCCCGCCGGCGGCGATGGCATCGACCACCAGCGACCCGGAATCGGCGGAGGTGACGAAGAAGATCGCAACCAGAATGACAGCCAGCGTCGATGTGACCGCCGGAAAAGGCAGATAGGTGAAAAATTCGAAGAGGCCCACCGACAGGTCGGCGGCGATGGCCTTCCCCAATGCGCCGCCGGCAAGGCCTGCATCGATCGAAATGGCCGTATTTCCGAAAACGGTCATCCAGATGAAGGTGAACCCTGCCGGGATGAACAGCACCGCGGAGATGAATTCGCGAACCGTGCGCCCCCTCGAAATTCGGGCGATGAACATGCCGACAAAAGGCGACCAGGAAATCCACCAGGCCCAATAGAACAAGGTCCAGGCATCGATCCATGGCGTGGGTTGATAGGCATAGATATTGAAGGTCCGTAACACGATACTGTCCAGATAAAGGCCCAGGTTCTGGACAAAGTCGCGGAACAGTTCCGCAGTCGGCCCCACCAGCAGAACGAACAGCATCAGACTGATTGCGACCAGTAGATTGA
Organism: Devosia sp.; assembly: GCA_035565515.1. Classification (GTDB taxonomy): domain Bacteria; phylum Pseudomonadota; class Alphaproteobacteria; order Rhizobiales; family Devosiaceae; genus Devosia. Next base: position 2,224 of record DATMSG010000113.1, on the reverse strand, counting down.
TCTCGGAAAGGATCCGCACTCCTTTGTCGAGCCCTGTTACAACCGAGATCGTCGCCAGACCCGTCACCCCGGCAATGATCAGCAATTGGATGGCCGGCTCGACCGGCACGCCAAACAGGAAGTTCAAACCCGAATTGATCTGACTGACGCCGACTCCCATGGAGGTGGCGAGGCCAAATATGGTGCCGACAATCGCAAAGATATCGACCGCATGTCCGATAGGACCGTTGATCCGCTCCTTCAGCAGGGGATAGAGCCCCGAGCGGATCGTGAGCGGCAGATTATAGCGATAGCCGAAATAGGCCAGCGACAGCCCGACCACCGCATAGATCGCCCAGGCGTGAATACCCCAATGGAGGAACGTGACCGACATGGCCTCGCGCACCGCTGCCACGGACCGCGGCTCGGCGGTGGGGGGCGCCATGAAATGGGTAATCGGCTCGCCCACACCGTAAAACATCAAGCCGATGCCCATGCCGGCGGCGAACAGCATTGCGATCCAGGACAGAAAACTGAAATCGGGCGTGGAGTCGTCCGGACCCAGTTTGAGATTCCCAAAACGGCTGAAACAGATCAGCAGCATGGCGCTCAACACGATGCCCACGGCCAACAGGTAGAGCCAGCCGAAGTTCGTGAGGATACCGGCCTGAAGGCCGCCAAAAATTTCCCCCGCTTGCGAGGGGAAGATGATCCCGATCGCCAGAAATATCGCAATGACGCCCAGCGATCCGAAAAACACTGGCCGGTTGATGACGAAGGGCCTGATCAAGATAGTTACCGAGCCTCAGCTGACCGGCTGAATATTTCGAGCCGAACTCATGCCAAAGGCGCCAGGATCAACAAGGTTCCGAAAGATGAAAAAGACTCATCGGGCAAGTCCGCTCCGGCGACATGCCGAACGCGGCGCAAGGTGACGGCGTCAGCCCCTGGCCGCTTCCCGATCGAGAAACGGGCTTGCACTCGACGAACGCCAGCGCCTATGGTGCAGCCATCCACAGGGGTGCTCCGTAGGTCGGGGCTGAGATGAGGGCGGGAAGCCTTCGGACCCTATAGCTGATCTGGGTAATACCAGCGGAGCGAGGCGGGCCATGTTTTCGGGCGCACAGATTTCCCTATACCCCATGACCGACGATTTCGTCGGCGTCATCATGAGTGCCTTGGGCGCGCTCGATCCCTATCGCGACCAGTTGCGCATTGAAACCGATGACATTTCCACCCTGCTTGTCGGCCCGCCCAAAGTGCTGTTCCCCGCCATGCGCGATCTTTTCGGCGCGGCCGCCCGTACCGGCCAGCATTGTGTGCTCTCAGCCACCATTTCACGCGGCTGCCCCGGCGGGCCCGACGATGCCATCTGTAGTTCCGAGCATTTCGGCGCCCCACTCGCTCCCCTTGCGGAACGCCAGGCCAGCGCCCTCTCCGCCGTGCGCAGTGCCCCGGATATGGGTGTGTTCTCCGTCGCCCAGTTCTCGCTTTACGCCATGGGTCAAGGCAACCATATGGACGAAATCTATGGCTGCATCGACTTTCTCAAGCGCTCTGGCACCTTCGAAAAATCCAAGCATTTGGCCATCAAGCTCAATGGCGATAGCGGTGCCCTGTTTGCAACTCTCGAACAGGCCTTCTGCCGCTTCGGCCCGCCGCAAGGCCATGTCACCATCGATCTGACGGTTTCAGCCAACAGCCCCAGCGCGCGCTGAACGCGAAAGCCGAGCGATATCGAACGCTCCATCTCGTCGCACCCCTCCGCGCGCATTTTCGCCCATGCCAGCCCGGCCGTCACGTCCGTGTCCGCGCTTATTCTCGACCGGGAAACCTATGTGCAGCCTTCGGGCATTTCACCACCGCCCTACCCGCCCCATTGCGCATTCCGGCCCAAGGCCTGGAGAACCACGAAGCACCGGCCGGACACACCTTGGCTACGCGGCAAGCGACCATATCCGGGTTCGCCACTTCGCTGGGCGCGGTGTGGCAATCCAGCGGTCGATCTCACCAAGACGGTCTTCGTCCGGCACATGCCCACCGATGCCCTATTTGCTCATCGACCAGGTGAGCGTGCGCAAGGTCATCGCGGTGCAGGGAACCGCGAGAGTGAAGATTTTGGTAACGTTGAACGGCACTGTCGAACGATGAACAGCGGGGGGCACCACGGACGCTATTCCTTTCTGGGACCCAACCGATCGGCTATTCTTCTATATTTTCCGTCACCAGAGGCCGATGTTTCAAA
>DATMSG010000112.1:0-2658 GCA_035565515.1 Devosia sp. | reverse complement strand
GTCGCCGGCGGCGTTTCGGAAAGAGGCACTGGAGCCCAAACAGAGGTTCCCGCCTTCGCGGGAATGACGCCGTGGATGGGGAGGCATTTAGCCTCCCCAAAATTACAAAAAATCAGATCGGATAGTGGATGTGTTCGGCGCCCTGGACGGTGATCCAGCGCAGTTCGGTGAATTCGGCGATGCCGGCCTTGCCGCCGAAACGGCCATAGCCGGAGGCTTTGACGCCGCCAAAGGGCATCTGGGCTTCGTCGTGCACGGTGGGGCCGTTGATGTGGCAGATGCCCGATTCGATGCGGGAGGCGACGGCCATGGCGCGGGTGATGTCGCGGCCGAAGACGGCGGCGGAGAGGCCGTATTCGGTGTCGTTGGCGACGCGAATGGCTTCATCGGTGGTGGCGACGCGGATGACGGCGACGACCGGGCCGAAGGATTCGTCGCGATAGAGCTTCATGCCGGGCGTGACATTGTCGACGACGGTTGCCTCCATGATCGTGCCGTCAATGCCGCCACCGGCGACAACCCGGGCGCCCTTGGCGACGGCGTCCTTGATGAGCGCATCGATGCGCTGGGCAGCGGAAAGATCGACGAGGCACCCGAGCGGGGTATCGCCCTTGCGTGGGTCGCCGGCTTTGAGGGACGCGGCTTTGGTTGCGAGGGCGGCGACGAACTCATCGGCAATCTCGTCATCGACGACAATGCGCTCGGTCGACATGCAGATCTGGCCCTGATTCATATAGGCACCGAAGGCGGCCGCGGCGACGGCCTCGCCGATATCGGCGTCATCGAGCACGACGAAGGGCGCCTTGCCGCCGAGTTCGAGGAGGGCGGGCTTGAGATTGCGGGCGGCGACTTCGGCGATATGGCGGCCGACGCGGGTCGAGCCGGTGAAATTGACCCGGCGCACCGCCTTGTGGGCGATGAGGGCTTCGACCAGTTCGGGCGCATCGGATGGCGCATTGGAGACGACGTTGAGAACACCCTTGGGCAGGCCCGCTTCGAGCAGCGCATCGGCAATGAGCTTGTGGGTGCGCGGGCAAATCTCGCTCGATTTGAAGACGACCGTATTGCCGCAGGCGAGCGGGGTCGCCAGCGCCCTGACGCCGAGAATGACCGGGGCATTCCAGGGGGCGATGGAGAGGACGACGCCGGCAGCCTGGCGGATGCCGTAAGCCGAAGAACCCGGCCGGTTGGAGGGGATGATTTCGCCGGTGATCTGGGTCGTCAGGCTTGCGGCTTCGCGCAGCATGTCGGCGGCAAGCATAACGTTGAAACCGGCCCAGCCGGCGGTTGCGCCGGTTTCTTCGCCCATGGCGGCGATGAACTCGGGGGTTTTGGCGGCGAGCTTGTCGGCGGCGGCGAGGAGAATCTTGCGGCGGGCGCCGGGGCCGGTGCGGCTCCATTCGGGGAAGGCGGCGGCGGCGGCGTCAGCAGCGCGCAGCGCGTCATCGATTGTGGCGGCGGCGGCGCTGGTGGCGAGATCGCCGGTGATGGGATTATTGCGGGTAAAGGTCGCCCCGCCGGTGGCTTGGACTTCCTCGTTATTGATGAGCAGGCCGAGATGGGTCATGCGGGGTCTCCGATGTGGTGGGTGGTTTTGCAGAAGATAAGGCGGTGCGCGAGGCTCCACCCCCTCCCATCCTCCCCCATCAAGGGGGAGGCGTTGGGCTGGCGGGCAGGCGAGTAAGCGTGCATCAAACTCGATCTGCCCCTGCCCCTTGATGGGGGAGACCGGGAGGGGATGGGGCTGCGCATCATGCCACCGCCCCCAGAAAGGCGCGCTGCGCTGCCGGGTCGGCGCGGAGGCTGTCGGCGGTCCCTGCCCCGGTGATGCGGCCGGCTTCCATGAGGTAGCCGCGTTGGGCGATGGCGAGGGACGCTTTGACGTTTTGCTCGACGACCAGCATGGCGATGCCGGTTGCGCCGATGCGGCCGAGGGCGGTGAAGAGTTCGGCCGTGACGATGGGTGCAAGGCCGAGGCTCGGTTCGTCGAGCATGAGCAGTTTGGGGCAGCTCATCAAAGCGCGGCCGATGGCGACCATTTGCTGTTCGCCGCCCGACATGGTGCGGGCGATCTGGTTTTGACGTTCGGCGAGGCGCGGGAAAAGATCGAGGACGAGATCGCGCTGGCGCTTTTCATGCGGACGCGCATGGGGCGGATGGGCGCCGAGCTGAAGATTTTCGGCGACGGTGAGTTCGCCGAAAATGCCGCGGCCTTCGGGAACGAGGGCAATCCCCAATTCGGGAAAATCATGGGCGGGGCGGCCGAGGATCTTTTGGGTCTCGAAGGTGAGGTCGGCACCGGGTTCGGGCCGCACGAGGCCGCCGAGAACCTTGAGGAGCGACGATTTGCCGGCGCCGTTGGCACCGAGAACGACGACGGTTTCACCGGAGGCAATGGCGATGCCGACGCCATCCAGGGCGAGATGCTTGCCATAGCGCAGAGCCACATTGGTCAATTCAAGCATGGTCGTCTCCGAGATAGGCGCGGATGACGGCTTTGTCGGCCAGAACGTCTGATGTTGGGCCATCGGCAAGGCGGGAACCCGTGTTCATGACGATGCAGCGGGTGCAGAGCGCCCGCACCGCATCCATAACGTGTTCGACGAGCAGAATTGTGATGCCGCTTTGTCGCAGGCGGGTGATGAGGTCGATGCCGGC
>DATMSG010000111.1:0-22220 GCA_035565515.1 Devosia sp. | reverse complement strand
CGCGCAGCAAAGCCGCGAGCCGCGAGGTCGAGCGAGTGGAGGTTTTGTGCCACGACCTCGCCCTTCGAGGCTACGCTTCGCTGCGCACCTCAGGATGAGGTCTACTTTGATTTCAGATGTGAAGCGCTAGCGCAGCGGGGGTTCGGCGCCGAGCTCGCGTTGGCGGCGGAGGAAGCTTATCCAGCCGGTGAAGCGGTCGTGGAGTTTGCTGAAGCGGTTGGCGGTGTCGGCGGGGACGCCGAGGGTGACCAGCTCTTCATGCATGTCCTTGAGGGCGCTTTCCATCTGATCCGCATCCTGGAGCAGTCGCTCGATCTGCTCCGGGGTCAATCTGACCAATGTTGCCATGACGGATACTCCTTCCCGAGAGAGGAAGGCGGGAGCGGGTGATTGGTTCCAGGGATAGGTGTTTGGGGGCTGCCGGAGCGACAGCGAAAACTCAGGATTCGTCCGGCGTCCAGACCGATGGGGGTTCGCGCTTCAGGGGGCCCATGGTGGTGATGTCGTTGCCGCGGCGCATGTGGATGTTCATGCGGAAGGAATTGCCGATGCGTTCGGAGCGCTCGATGAAGATTTCGGCGATTTCGGGCGGGCAGAGGCGCGTCACCGTTTCGCGGAACAGGCGAAGCCAGCGCATGAAATGGGCGTCTTCGAGCTCGGGAATGGCCATGTGCTTTGGCATTGGACGGCCGCCATATTTGCCGGTGCCGAGGAGCATGGAACTCCAGAAATCGGTGATGGTGGCGAGGTGGGCCGGCCAATCGGCTTCAGGGATGACGCGATTGAAGACCGGGCCGATAAGGGCATCCTGACGGGCGGCGGCGTAGAATTCGTTGACGACCTGCCCGATCAAGGCCTCGTCGAGGCCTTCGGGGGTTTCCCAGCCAATGCGGGTAAGGCGGGTGCCGACGGGTGGGCGGGCTTCGGTCATGAGGCGGACTCGGGGGTGATGCGATAGGAGCAGCGGCGGCCGCCGCTGACGATATGTTCTTCGCGCTCGACCGAAACTTCGGGGCCGAGGACGGAGCGGAAGACGTCGAGTTCGGCGCGGCAAAAGCCCTGGCAGGCGGTCGCGGCAGCGCAGATAGGGCAATGGTTTTCCACGAGGAGAAGCGAGCCATCGGGCTGTTCGGTCCAGTCGGCCATATAGCCTTCCTCGCTGCGCAAATCGACGAGGGCGGCGACGCGATCCTTGAGGTCCGGTTTATTGGTGACCGCGCCTTCATAGGCCTCGCGCGTCAGGGTTTCGCGGGCGGTGATGATGGTGTCGAGGGCGGTTTCGCCCAGGGTCGAGCCGATAAGGTCGAGCAACTGGACGGTGAGCGCGGCATGGGTATCGGGGAAGCGGGACTGGGCCGCGGGGGTGAGCGACCAGGCCTGGGTGGGGCGGCCGACACCGGAAGAGATATTGGCGGAGGAGACCAGACCCTCCTGGGCGAGGCGCAGCAATTGCTGGCGGACGGCTTCGCCGGTAATGCCCAGCTCGGCGCCGATGGCGGCGGCGGATAGGCCCGAACGCATTTTCAGCGCCATGAGCACCCGCTCGCCGGGGCTGCGCGGCGACCAGGCGGGGTTTTCCAAGTCCGAACTTGACATATTCGTGGAATGGGTTTTCAAAGTCATTGCTTGGAAAATACTCCGGATGGCCAGCAATGGCAAGCCGGTCGCGTTTCCTGTTCCCGGAAGCGCTTTTGAAGGAGCCCTGAAATGGCCTTTGAACTCCCTACCCTCTCCTATTCCACCAATGCGCTGGCCAATGCCGGCATGAGCCAGGAAACGCTGGAACTGCACCATGGCAAGCATCATCAGGCCTATGTGACGGCGCTGAACGGATTCGTGGAAAAGAACCCGGACCTGCAGGGCAAGAGCCTGGAAGAGATCGTGCTGTTTGCCAAGGACAAGGCGGACCTGGCGCCGGTATTCAACAATGCCGGGCAGCACTGGAATCATATCCATTTCTGGAATGCGCTGACCCCGACCGGCGGCAAGCTGCCGGGCAAGCTCGAAGCCAAGATCGTTGCCGATTTCGGGTCGGTCGATGCTTTCAAGGATGCGTTCAAGACGGCTGCGACGACGCAATTCGGTTCGGGCTGGGCCTGGCTGGTGCAGGGCACGGACGGCAAGCTGAAGACGACGAAGACGCCCAATGGCTCCAATCCGATCGCGACGGGCGAGGGCAAGGTGCTGCTCGGGCTCGATGTGTGGGAGCACAGCTATTATGTCGACTTCCGCAATCGCCGGCCGGATTATGTGACGAACTTTTTGGACAAGCTGGCGAACTACGAGTTTGCCGAGGCCAATCTGGGCTGAGGCGACGACCTCTCACCTGACCTTCTTCCGTCACCGGGTCATTCCCGCGAAAGCGGCAATGACCCGGTGATTGGCGAGGGTTCTGCGCCTTTTCTCCAAATTCTGAAATGCGATGCGGCGGATGGATTGCGCCTTGCGACCGGATTGCGCGATTATCGATTTCCAGCAGGCCGCCCGGCGCGCAGCGCGCGCCAAGGGGGATGCACTCTTGAGTAGCGTAATGCCCGATTTTGACTTGCCCGACAGCATGGCGCTGCGTCCGACACGGAAGCCGGTGGTGAACACGGCCGAGTTCCGCTCGGCCATGTCGTCCGTGGCATCGAGTGTTTCGGTGGTGACCGCGCGGCGGGGCGACGAGGTGGTGGGGCGCACGGTGACGGCCATGCTCTCGCTTTCGGCCAACCCGCCCACCGTGCTGATTTCCATCGACATCATGAGCCGGCTGGCCGATCTGATCGCCAAGACCGGCGGATTTTCGGTGGCGGTGCTGGCGGAGGATCAGGCCGAGATTGCCGATGCCTTTGCCGGCAAGGTGCCGCTCGACGAACGGTTCGATCTCGGGGCCTGGTCGCGCTGGCCTTCGGGGCAGCCGATGCTGGCCGGGGCGGTCACCGTGATCGATTGCGAGGTGATCGGCTCGATCGAAACGGGCACGCATGTGCTGTTTGCGGGCGCCATCGTGGAGGCGGAATCGGATGAGGCGCGGCGCCCGCTGCTCTGGCAGCGGCACGGCTATCACCGGCTCGACACTATCGACTGACGCTGTGCAAGCTGCCACACTGGGGTCGATGTCCCGATTCACTCTGGATGAGGCAACCGCGTGCCCGTGGGCGGCGTTTGCCAAGCGTCCAGGAGGCAGATGTGCCGCGCTATTTCTTTCACTACCGTACCGATGAAGAGCTGGTTCGCGACGAGGCGGGCAGCGAATTGGCCGACCTCGAAGCCGCCGAGCATCAGGCGGCCGAAATCGGCAAGGCGATCATCGACAAGCTGGCAGGCCAGGGCGGCGAGACGCGGGCACCGCGGACCATCGAAATTACCGACGCGCGCGGCGAAGAGCTGCTTTATGTGGTGTTCTGGGAAGGGCCGAAAATCGGCGAGGGGCCGGCAAGCCCGGTGACGCCGGTGAGCGTGCATTAGGGTTTGGCACGGCGGCGTGACAAGGCCCCCTCTCCCGACGGGAGAGGTGAAGAAGGCTCACCGACAGGTCAGATTTCAGAAAAACAGCGGTCCGCCATGGGCGGTGACGGCGAAGCCCAGGATGAGGGCGGCGGCAAGCGCGGCGTACGATACCATCAGATAGACGTTGGGCATGAAGGCCTCATCGTAATGTCTATCGAAAGACTACCAGACTAATCGAGATTAACAAGGTGTAAACGCTGCGCCGGACGGGTGGAGGCGGAAACGCTTTGCCTGAATGTGGCGGTTTTGTGAAATTATCCGGTCGTCATACCGCTGTTCACTTGCGAGGGCATGAAACTTAGGAAGGGCAGACAGGCGGGGCAGGCCTGATAGAGTGCAGGGCAAATCACTTCAGGAAGGACGCGGTGCAGCAAGAGCAGGGTCCCAGCCTGATTGTTCCAAAAGGGGCGGCGTATGACGGACGAACGGAGCTGGGCTTTTATCGAGGCGGCAAAGGCTTTGGCAGGGGCTAATGCCAGCCTGGAGCGCTTTCTGGTAGAAGCGATAAAGGCGACGGATCCGGACGATCTGGCCCGGCAGAAGCCGCAGGTTCTGCTCGCAGCGCTCGCGGCCAGCCACAAGGCCCTGTTCGAGGGTTCGCTGACCGATACGCGCATTCTGCTGACCTCGCCGACCGAGGCAGGGGGCGCGCTGGTGATCGATGTCATTTCGCCCGACATGCCGTTTATCGTCGATTCGACGCTGGCGGCGCTCCGCGCCATGGGCGGGGCCATAAGGCTGTTTTCTCACCCGGTGGTGCGGGTGAACCAGGGCCGGGTGGCGGATACGGGCGGCGCGGCGATGAGCGTGCTGCATATTCATAGCGAGCCGGTGGCCGACCCCGAGGCGCTTCGCGCCGAAATTGCCGCGACCCTGACAGAGGTATCGCAGGCGGTGAACGACTGGCGGGCCATGCTCGACCGGCTGCGGCAGGCGATGGACGGGCTCGATGGGTTGAAGCCGGCTTTGCGCGACGAACCCACGCGCTTTCTCGAATGGCTGACCGAGCATAATTTCACCTTCCTCGGCATGCGCGAATATCGGCTGGATGACGAAACGCTGGTGCCCGAAGGCGAAACCGGGCTCGGCATCTTGCGCGATCCCGCGCTCAAGGTCTTGCGCACCGGCCAGGCCTATGTGGACAGCACGCCGGAACTGGTGGCCTTTCTCAAGACGTCCGAGCCGCTGCTGGTGACCAAGGCCAATGTGCGGGCGCGCGTGCACCGGCGGGTGCATCTCGATTATGTCGGGGTGAAACTTTATGACGCCGCCGGCCATGTGCGCGGCGAATTGCGCGTGGTGGGGCTGTTTACCGCCCAGGCGCTGGCAACGCCCCATACCGATGTGCCCATCATTCGGCGCAAGGTGGCCGAGGTGATGCGCAAGAGCGGGCTCGATCCACTGGGGCATGCCGGCCGGGCGCTGCTGAGTGCGCTCGACAGCTATCCGCGCGACGAGATGTTCCAGATCGATACGGGGCTGCTGGCCGAATTTTCCGAGGCCATTGCGGCGCTTTATGACCGGCCAAGGGTGCGGGTTCTGCCGCGTATCGACCGGTTCGACAATTTCGTTTCGATCCTCGTTTTCGTGCCGCGCGACCGCTATGACGGGGACGTGCGGGCGCGGATCACGCGCTATCTCGCCGACGTCTATGACGGGCGGGTTTCGGCCTATTATCCGAATTTCCCCGAAGGGGATCTGGTGCGGCTGCATGTGATTATCGGGCGGCTGGGTGGAGCAACGCCCAATCCGGGCCGGACGGAGCTCGAAGGGCGCGTCGAGGCGCTGACGCAGGATTTTTCGGACCTGCTGCAAAAGGCCGCGCCCGATCCGGCTGAAATCAGCGACTATCGGTCGGCTTTTTCGCCGGCCTATCAATCGCGCAATACGGCCGAAGATGCGCTGGGCGATATTGCGGTTTTGCGCGGTGTCACGGAGGGCGGCATTGCGCTCAAACTGCGGGCGCGGCAGGGCGCCGAGGGGGCGCTGGGACTGAAATTTTACGCCAAGGGCGGGGCCATTCCGCTTTCCGATCGCGTGCCCATGCTCGAGCATTTCGGGTTTAAGGTGATCGATGAGCGCACCTATACGCTGGTGCCGCGCGACGGGGTGGAGCGGTTTATCCACGACATGGTGCTGGCGCCGAGCAATGGGGCGGAGCTGGATGTGGCGGCGCGGGGCGCGGCGATCGAAGCGGGCTTGCTGGCGGTATGGGCAGGGGCGGCGGAGAGCGACCAGCTCAATAGTCTTGTGACCCAGGCCGGGCTCGACTGGACCGATGCGGCGCTGCTGCGCTCGTTCTCGCGCTATCTGCGGCAGATCGGGATTTCCTATTCCCAGCGCTATATTGCGCAGGTGCTGGTGACCCAGGCGGAGGCGGCCAAGGCGCTGGTGACGCTGTTTGGCGCCCTGCATGACCCCAGGCTCGAAAGCCGGGGCATGGCCGAGGCGGCGGCGCGGGACACGATTGCGGCGCAGCTCGAGGCCACCGCATCGCTTGATGAAGACACGATCATCCGGCGGTTCCTCAATCTCGTGGATGCATCGCTTAGGACCAATGCGTTCCAGCGGGATGCGGATGGGCAGCGGCGGCCGGCGCTGGCGATCAAATATGACAGCGCCAAAGTCGAGGGCATGGTTGCCCCCCGGCCCTATCGCGAGATTTCGGTCTATTCCCCGCGGGTGGAGGGTATTCACCTGCGCTTCGGGGCCATTGCGCGCGGGGGCCTGCGCTGGTCGGACCGGCCGGAGGATTTCCGCACCGAAGTGCTGGGGCTGGTGAAGGCCCAGCAGGTGAAGAATGCGGTGATCGTGCCGGTGGGGGCCAAGGGCGGCTTCGTGCCCAAGCGGCTGGTGGCCGGGATGGCCCGCGAGGCCTATATGGCCGAAGGGACCGAGAGCTACAGGATTTTCATCGGCTCGCTGCTCGATGTGACCGATAATCTCGTCGATGGTAGCGTGGTGCCGCCGGCCGATACGATCCGGCGGGATGGGGACGACCCCTATCTGGTGGTGGCGGCGGACAAGGGTACGGCGAGTTTTTCGGACACGGCCAATGCCATTGCCATTTCGCGCGGCTTCTGGCTCGGCGATGCCTTCGCCTCGGGCGGATCGGTCGGTTATGACCACAAGAAGATGGGCATTACCGCGCGCGGCGGCTGGGAAGCGGTGAAGCGGCATTTCCGCGAGATGAACCGCGATATTCAGACCGAGCCATTTAGCGTCGCCGGCGTGGGCGACATGAGCGGCGACGTCTTCGGCAATGGCATGTTGCTCTCGCCCGAAATCCGGCTTCTGGCGGCGTTCGATCACCGCGATATTTTCATCGATCCGACCCCGGACGCGGCGGTAAGCATTGCCGAGCGGCGCCGGCTTTTCGCCCTGCCCCGGTCGAGCTGGCAGGACTATGACAAGAGCCTGATTTCGGCCGGTGGCGGAGTGTTCTCGCGCAGCCTCAAGGTCATTCCCCTCAGCGAGGAAATGCAGGCGCTGCTGGGGCTGAAAAAGGCCAGCGCCACGCCCAACGAGGTGATGCGCGCCATTTTGTCGGCGCCGGTGGACCTTCTCTGGTTCGGCGGCATCGGCACCTATATCAAGGCGGCGGAAGAAGACGACGCTTCGGTGGGCGACCGGGCCAATGACGCGATCCGCGTCACCGCCGCCGAGGTGCGCGCCAAGGTGGTGGGGGAAGGCGCCAATCTGGGCGTGACGCAGCGCGGGCGCATTGCCTATGCGCTCAAAGGCGGGCGGATCAATACCGACGCCATCGACAATTCGGCCGGCGTCAATTCCTCGGACCTCGAGGTCAATATCAAGATCGCGCTGGCCCCGCTGGTGGCGGCGGGCACGCTGGGGGAAGAGGCGCGCATCGCGTTTCTGGCCAGTATGACCGATGAAGTGGCCGCGCTCTGCCTGAGGAACAATTATCTGCAGGGGCTGGCCCTGTCGCTGGCCGAGCGGGCGGGAACTGCCGAACTGCCGGACCACCGCGTTCTCATCGAAGGGCTCGAAGAACGCGGGCGGCTCGACCGGGCCGTGGAATTCCTGCCCAGCGATGCGGTGCTCGAGACGCGGGCGGCGCAGGGCAAGGGGCTGACGCGGCCGGAACTGGCCGTCATTCTCGCCTATGCCAAGCTCTCGCTGTTCGACGATCTCGTCAGTGGCCGGGCAATCGATACGCCTTATCTGGCGGGCGAATTGTTCCGCTATTTCCCGCAAAAGCTGCACGAGACCTATCCTGCGGCCGTGGAAGGGCACCGGCTGAAGCGCGAGGTGATCGCTACGGTGCTCGCCAATGCGATGATCAATCGCGGCGGGCCGGCCTTCGTTTCCGAACTGATGGCGGCGACCAGCGCCAGTGCGGGCGAAGTTGCGCTCGCCTATGCGGCGGTGCGCGACATCTATGGCCTGTCGGCGCTTTACGCCGATATCGATGCGCTCGACGCCAAGGTGCCGGGCGCGGTGCAATTGGCGCTTTATGCGCAGGTGGAGGCCCTGCTCTATCGCGAGGCGCTGTGGTTTTTGCGCAATGGCAATATCGGGGCCAGCGATGTGGCGGCGCTGGTGGACCAGCACAGGACCGGCGTCGAGGCGCTGCGCAATGGGGCGGAAAGTCTGCTCTCGGACAAGGAGCACGCGGCGCTTTCGGCACGGATCGGGGCGCTGGTGACCCATGGCGTGGATGAGGCGCTGGCCCGGCGCATCGGGGCATTGCCGGTGATCGGCAATGCCAGCGACATCGTGCTGGTGGCCGAGCGCGCCGGGGTTTCGATCGAGGCGGCGGCGCGGGCATTTTTTGGCGCGGCGGGGCTGTTCGATCTCTTCCGCATTGTCGAGGAGGGACGGAATATCGTTCTGGCCGACCGGTTCGACCGGATGGCGCTCGACCGGGCGCTGGCCAACCTGATGCGCGCGCTGCGCGACCTGACGGCGGACGTGCTCAAGGCCGGCGATATTGCCACCTGGCAGAGCCGGCACGAGGCGGGAATTGCGCGGACGGTAAAGGCGGTGACGGAATTGACCGGCGGGGCGGCGACGGTATCGCGGCTGAGTGTGGCGGCGGGCTTGCTGGCGGATCTGGCGCGGGAGGGGTAGGCCTTTATTTTTGATGTCACCGCGGCATTCGAGGTCGTTGTCTATCGCGTTGCCGAGCACGCCGAAATCGTTGGCGTGCTGCATGTGGCGCGAAAATGGCCGCGCCGATTCGAATAGCTTCCACTTACCCAAAAGTCTGTCTTGTGCCACTCGGCTCGATTGCCATGGTGACGGGGTTCAATTGGAGATGACCATGACCTCACTTGCTCAATGGCTTGTTGCACATACTGATGATGCTGCGCTGGCCAGTGTGGTAACCTCGATGGCGGATGCTTCGGCGGAACTGGCGGCGGTGCTGCGGGTGGCGCCTATTGCGGGGCAGACGGGGCTGGCGGGGCACACCAATGTGCAGGGCGAGGCGCAGAAGGCGCTCGATGTCATTTCCAATGATGTGGTGCTCAAGCATCTGCGCGAAAACCCTGCGGTTTCGGTGCTGATTTCGGAAGAGCTGGACGAGGCGGTGCAGTTCGGGAATGCGGGTGCGTTCATCGTGGCGACCGATCCGCTGGATGGCTCGTCCAATCTCGATGTGAATGTGACCGTGGGCACGATCTTTTCGGTGCTGCCGAGCGCAGGAGGGCTCTTGCAGAAGGGGCGCGCGCAGCTGGCGGCCGGGTTTGTGGCCTATGGGCCGGCGACGAGTCTGGTGTTGCGGATCGCGGGCGATGTTTCGGTGTTCACGCTCGATGCTGGGGGTGAGTGGGTGCAGGTGGTTGTGGCGGCAAAGGTGCCGGAGGCCACGGGCGAGTTTGCCATCAATACGGCGCGGGAGCGGTTTTGGGACGCGGCGACGCTGGGCTATGTGAAGGAAAATATCGCCGGGGAAACGGGGCCGGCCGGCAAGCGCTACAATATGCGCTGGGTGGGCTCGATGGTGGCCGATATTCTGCGGATCTTGATGCGCGGCGGGATTTTTCTCTATCCGCTCGATAGCGAGACCACGAGCAAGGGCGGACGGCTGCGGCTGCTTTATGAAGCGAACCCGATGGCCTGGCTGGTCGAGGGCGCCGGTGGGCGTTCGACGACCGGACGGCAGGACATTCTGGAAGTGGAACCGACGGGCATACACCAGCGGGTGCCGGTGATTCTGGGCTCGGCCGAGGAAGTGCGGCGGGTGGAGGCCTGGTACGCGAAGGGGTGATTTTTTTCGCATCCGCTGAGTTCAGCCAGGGCTTCGCGATAGCCCTCACCATGAGGGCTACCGGGCTGTGGTGGCGCCAAAACCAGAGCGCGCGGCGGGAATTTGCAACGTTGCGAAAGTGCCGCTAGAAGCATTTCTGATGCCCGGCGCTTCTTTGCCGGACGGGAGCCAAGATGAGCGACAATTTTCTGCCCACGACCAATGCCAGCCCCTGGCAGAAGCGCCCTTTTCACCGCCAGTATCTGATGCGGCAGGCCAATGATCTCTTCGATTTTTTCGAGGCGGCATCGATCAATCCCAAGGGCGGGTTCTTCGAGCTCGACGACGAGGGCATGCCGCTCGGGGAAGACAATGGCGTCCGGCAAATCCATGTAACGACGCGCATGATCCATTGCGCCGTGGTGGGGAGCCTGATCGGGCGGCCGGGATCGGACGAGATCATCGACCATGGCATGAACTATCTCTGGAACAAGCATCGCGACGCGGCGCGCGGCGGCTATTTCTGGTCGCTGGACGACAATGGCGTCACCGATGGCGCCAAGCAGGCCTATGGGCATGCTTTCGTGCTGCTGGCGGGGTCGAGCGCCAAACTGGTGGGCCATCCCCTGGCCGACAAGGTGATTGCCGACGCCACCGAGGTGATCGAGAAGCGGTTCTGGGACGATAGCGTTGGCGCGGTGCGCGAAGAGTTCAGCGCCGATTGGACCGAGGTTCGCGGTTATCGCGGGCAGAATTCCAACATGCACCTGACCGAAGCGCTGATGGCGGCCTATGAGGCGACGGGGCAGCAGGCCTATCTCAAGAAGGCCGAGCGCATTGCCGAGCTGATTATCCGCAAGAACGCAGTGCGGCTCAATCATCGCGTCGCCGAGCATTTTGACGAATATTGGGTGGTCGACAAGAATTACCGCCACCCCAATGAAATGTTCCGGCCTTCGGGCACGACGCCGGGACACTGGCTGGAATGGTCGCGGCTGCTCTATCAGCTCTGGGTGCTGGGGCTGAAGCAGCATTCATGGATGACGGAGGCGGCACGGAACCTGTTTCAGCGCTCGATCGAGCTGGGCTGGGACAAGGTGCATGGCGGCTTTTTCTATACGCTCGACTGGAACGACGCGCCGGCGATCCGCGAAAAGCTGTGGTGGCCGGTGGCGGAAGCGATCGGGGCGGCGGCCTATATCAATGCCCATGACAACGACCCCTATTTTCAGGTCTGGTATCGAAAACTCTGGGACTATGCCGAGAACCATGTGATCGACCATGCTCGCGGCGGCTGGTTGAGCGAATTGAAGGAAGACCTGACGCCGGCTTCGAACCTTTTTGTCGGCAAGCCCGATATTTATCATGCGCTGCAGGCGTGTCTGATACCGCTCTATCCCGCGACCGGCAGCCTGACGCATGCGATCATCGAGCAGGATCATAAAACTCGGTAGGTGTTTCGAGGTTTTGTGGCGCGCTTCGGCTTAGGAGCGGGCGTTTCAAGAAATCGGGCGGCGTGGGACAACCCTGCGCCGCCCTTTGCGTTGTGCCTGCAACCAAGGAGGCACTATGCAGACCCTTTCGAACAAGACGGCACTGGTGACCGGCGCAGGATCGGGCATCGGCAAGGCGACGGCGCTGCTGCTGGCCCGGGCGGGCGCCAATATTGCGGCGTTGAGCAGGACCGGTGAGGAGGTCGATGCCGTGGCGGCCGAGATCGAGAGCCAGGGCGGCAAGGCGATGAGCATCGTGGCCGACATTTCGGACGACGGGGACATGGCGCGGGCCCTGGCGCTGGTGGCCGAGCGGTTCGGAAAACTCGATATTGTCGTCGCCAATGCGGGTATCAACGGGGTGTGGGCGCCGATCGAGGACATTACGCCCGAAGAATGGGACAGGACGATCAGCGTCAACCTGCGCGGGACCTATCTGACGCTGCACCATGCCGTGCCGCGGCTCGAGGCGGCGGGCGGCGGGGCCATCGTCATCGTTTCATCGATCAATGGTACGCGCACGTTTACGACGCCGGGGGCATCGGCCTATTCGGCGACCAAGGCGGCGCAGGTGGCGATGGCGCAGCAATTGGCGCTGGAACTGGGGCCGCGCGGCATCCGGGTCAATGCGGTGTGTCCCGGGGCGATCGAAAGCGAGATCGACGAGAGCACCGAAAAGCGCGGGACGGAAAAGACCGAGATTCCGGTGACCTTTCCGAAGGGCGACATTCCGATTACCGGGGGCCAGCCTGGTAAAGCCGAGGATGTGGCCGAAGCGGTGCTGTTTCTGGTTTCGGACGCGTCGCGGCATGTTACCGGGACGCCGGTCTGGATCGATGGGGGCCAGGGATTGTTGCGCTGATTTGCGCGTGAGCCTCCCCCTCTCCCGCCCTCCCCCCAGCGAGGGGGAAGTGAGATCGAGCCAATTCCGTTGTCAGTGGCGGGCGAGAGGCGTAAAGACGCGCTGACCTCTTCCGAAAAACCGGCCAAATGACCGATAGCTCCGTTCTCGCCGCTCCGCAGACCATGACCGATCTTGCCGTGGATGCCGCCATTGCGGCGGCGGCGGTGATCCTTGAGGTTTATGCGCGGCCGATCCATGCGGTGGCGAAATTGGATGGGTCGCCGGTGACGGAGGCGGATGCGGCGGCCGAAGAGATCATCATTGCCCATCTCCAGAGGACCGGGGTGCCGGTGCTGGGCGAGGAGAGCGTTTCGGCGGGGATCATTCCCACGCTGGGTGAGCGCTATTTCGTGGTCGATCCGCTCGATGGCACCAAGGAATTCATCAAGCGCAATGGCGAATTCACCGTCAATATCGGGCTTGTCGAGCATGGCAGGCCCAGCATGGGCGTGGTGCTGGCGCCGGTGACGGGAGAGATATTCGTCGGGGACGCGACCGGGGCATGGGCCGGACGGGTGACCGATGGCGTCGTGACCGAGAGGCGCGCGATCACGGTGGGCTGGCTGCCGCGGCTGCGGATCGTCGCCAGCCGTTCGCATGGGCATGAGGCGCTCGAAAAGCTGTGCGCCACGCTCGATGTGGAGAGCGATGTGTCGGTGGGCTCCTCGCTCAAATTCTGTCTGCTGGCGCGCGGCGATGCGCAGCTTTACCCCCGCTTTACCCCAACTTGCGAATGGGACACCGCGGCGGGCCAGGCGGTACTGGAAGCAGCCGGGGGAGCCGTGGTAACGCTGGATGGCGCCCCGATGCGCTACGGCAAGCATGAGCTGAACTTTCTCAACCCCTATTTCGTGGCCGCGGCAAGCCTGGACCTGGCGCAGAGGGCGGCACGGGAAATGCGGGAGCTGCTGGCGTAACGCTAGCGCAATGTAGGGCCTCTATAGACTTGCCCCATGGGCAAGTGGTGCGTCATGCAACAGACGCTTAACTGATCTGCACGATCACACCCCCGGTAAATCTTGTGCGCTCGGGGTTGTACATATATAGCCCCAGCATATATCGAACCGGCATAGTGCCGGGAGGATTGTGCTTATGAATGTGCGGACGCTCTGTCTATCGGTGCTCTACGAGGGTGATGCCACGGGTTACGACATCCGTCGCCTGTGCACCGACGGCGAGTTTTCCTACTTCGTTGAAGCCAGTTTCGGCTCGATCTATCCCGCGCTCGCCAAGCTCGAAGACGACGGATTGGTGACGAGCCGCACGGTGCCGCAGGACGGCAAGCCGGCGCGAAAGGTCTATTCCATCACCGGTGCCGGGCGGAAGGCCTTTACCGAAGAACTGTCGGCGCCGCTCGGCGAAGACGTTTTTCGCAGTCCGTTTCTGCTGCTGGCACGGTTTGTCAGCATCCTGCCGCATGATCTGGTGACCAACCGGGTCAAGGAACATGTCGGGCGCATCGCGACGGAGCGCCAGCGACTGGACCAGGTCCGGTCCGAACAGGAATGCAGCCCGGCCGATTGCTGGGTTCTTAATTACGGTCGTGAGGTCCTGGGCGTTGCAGAGAAGTATCTGCGTACCCATATGCACGAACTGATCAACTTATCGCGAGCCGACGGGCGCAAAGACGCGGCGGAATAAAAGGGGCGACTATTCTATGCGTGCACTGTTTTCATACGGCCTGGCGCTGCTGATCCTTCTCGGAGCAGGCGCCTGGCTGACCACCGGCACCCTCGTGCAGGGCGGCAATGGCCCGGGCAATGGCGAAAAGCCCATCGTCTCCGTACTCGAAGGCGAAGAGCATGGTCCGATCCACAACGCGCTGGCCAATGCCGGCGTGCTGGCGGAGCACCATGCGCCGGAAACCGACCCTGCCCTGACCATTGCACAACGCAATGAAACCACGACCGGTTCCAATGCCCCGCGGCCGGAAGTGCGGACCCAGACCTTTACCGCCCAGCCCATGCCGGTCGAAGTGCCGCTGCGTGGCCGCACCCGGGCCAAGGCCACGGTGACCGCCGTTGCCGAAACCGCGGGCACCGTAGATACCGTGCATGTGACCAAGGGCCAGCGCGTGGAAGTGGGCGACCTGCTCTGCACGCTCGACCAGGGCACGCGCGTTGCCGCCGTCGCCCAGGCCCAGGCCAATGTCGACCAGGCCAATGCCGCCCTTGCCCAGGCACAGCTCAATTACGATACCAATGCAGGCCTGCGCGAAAAGGGCCTGGCCGCAGCCAATACCGCCAACGCTGCCGACGTGGCGCTGGCCCAGGCCAAGGCCGGCGTGAGCCAGGCGGCGGCCGGTCTCGACAATGCCAAGGCAGAGCTCGACCGCACCGAAATCACCGCCAAGGTCGGCGGGCTGGTGCAGGATCCGCTGGCGCTGGCCGGTTCGATGCTGAATGCCGGCAGCCCCTGTGCCACCATCGTGCAGCTCGACCCCATGGTCTTTGCCGGCATGGTGCCGGAAAAACATATCGGGCTTGCCAAGCTCGGGCTCGTTGCTTCGATCAAGACCGTGACCGGTCAGGCCGTCGAGGGCAAGGTGACCTATATCGCCTCGCAGGCCGACAATGCCACCCGCGCCTTCCCCGTCGAAATCGAAATCCCCAATGCCGACTTCGCCATCAAGGACGGGGTGACCGCCGAAGCCGTGGTCAATCTCGGCGCCGCACCGGGCCATCTGCTGCCCCAATCGGTGCTGACGCTGGACGATGAAGGCACGCTCGGCGTGCGGACCGTGGAAAACGGCGTCGTGGCGTTCCACGAAGTGACCATCGTCAGCGACACCCGCCAGGGCGTCTGGGTGACGGGCCTGCCCCCGGTGACCGAAGTGATCACCGTGGGCCAGGAAGGTGTGACTGCGGGACAGGCCGTCAAGGCCAGCCCCGCTCCTAAAGCGACCGAAACCGCAGCCAGCTAAGGACGAGTTTCATGCTCGACTTCATCGAAAAAATTCTGAGGATGCCGAGGGTCGTCCTCACCGTCATGGTGATCGTCCTGACGGCTGGTACGGCGGCCTATCTCTCCATGCCCAAGGAGAGTTTCCCGGCCATCGACGTGCCCTATCTCTACGTCTCGATCACCCAGACGGGCGTCTCGCCGCGCGACGCGGAAAATCTTCTCGCCAAACCGGCCGAAGAAGAACTCGCCAATCTGCCGGGGCTGCAGAATATCTCGTCGACCTCGACCACCGGCCATGCCTCGGTGATCCTCGAATTCGACATCAATACGGACAAGGACAAGGCCCTTCAGGATACGCGCGCCAAGATGGACGCGATCAAGGCCAAGCTGCCCGCCGATGCCGATGACCCGACAGTCAGCGAAATCGACTTCATCGGCCCGATCATGTCCGTGGCCATCTATGGCACGGCGCCTGAAAAGGAACTGACCCGCCGCGCCGAGGAATTGCAGGATGCGCTCGAAGCCCTGGGCGACGTGCGCGAAGTCAAGCTCTCGGGTTCGCGCAAGGAACAGCTCGAGGTCCGCATCGACCTGTTGCGCCTTGAAGCCTATGGCCTGACGGCCAGCCAGCTTTTCGACGCGCTGGCGCGCAACAACATGGTGGTCCCCGGCGGTACGCTCAATACCGGACAGGGTGCGTTCAACATCGAAGTGCCGGGCCTGATCAGCAATGCGCAGGACGTCTATGACCTGCCGATCAAGACCGATGGCAATACCGTCGTCACCTTCGGCGATGTGGCAACGATCACCCGGAACCTGGCCGATGCCACCGAATATACCCAGGTGAACGGCTCTCCGGCCCAGATTCTCGGCGTTTCCAAGAAGCTGGGTACCAATATCATCGACGTGTCGAACCAGGTTCGCGCGACGACGGAAGAACTCGCCAAATCCTGGCCGAGCGGGGTGAGCTACTCGGTCTTCCTCGACCAGGCCGACACGACGACGAGCCTTTTCCGCTCGCTGGAAGCCGCGGTGCTGACGGCCGTGGCACTGGTGCTGATTACCTGTATCGCAACGCTGGGCCTCCGCCCCGCGCTGATGATCGGCCTGTCCATTCCGCTCTCGTTCATGATGGCCTTCCTCGTTGCCGAAATGCTGGGCATGACCATCAATATGATGGTGATGTTCGGGCTGGTGATCGCGGTGGGCGTGCTGGTGGACGATCCCGTGGTGGTCGTCGAATATGCCGAGCGAAAGCTGCAGGAAGGCGTGCCCAAGCGCGAAGCCTTCATCATGGCCATGCGCAAGATGTTCGTGCCGGTGGTGGGCGCGACGGCGACCACGCTCGGCGCCTTCATTCCGCTGCTGTTCTGGCCGGGCATTATCGGCAAGTTCATGAGCTATCTGCCGATGATCGTGATCATCGTCATGATCGCCTCGTTCATTTCCGCTTTGATCTTCATGCCGGTGATCGGCTCGGTGATCGCCTCGACCCATGTGGACGAGAAGGAAAAGGCCAAGGCCGACATCGTCATGTATCCGGACAAGTTCGACCCCAAAAAGGTGACGGGCCTGACCGGGTTCTATGTGCGGGCCATGGAGAAGCTGATTTCCTGGCCGCTGCCGACGCTGGCCGTGGGTTTTGGCATTATCGCTGCGATCTTTATCACCTATGCGACCCATCCGACCGGCTCGGAAGCCTTCCCGGCATCGGAACCCGAATATGCGACGGTTGCCGTGGTCGGCCAGGGCAATTATTCGCCCGAAGAAGTCCGCGACATGCTGATCGAGGTCGAAGACCAGATCCTGCAGGTCAACGGCATTCAGGACGTGATCATGCAGTTCGGCACCACCGGCGCCTTCGGTACCATGCCGCCTGACACGATCGGCAATTTCCAGCTGCAGCTCGTCAACTGGAACCATCGCGTGCCGGCCGAGAAGATCTTTGCCGACATTCGCAGTCGCGTCGAGAATATCGCCGGGCTCGATATCCAGGTGCTGGCGGCGGAAAATGGTCCGCCGGCGGGCAAGGACATCAATCTGCGCGTCGAAAGCAAGAACTATGACGACCTGATGCCCGTCGTGGCGGCTATTCGCGATCATCTAGCCACCTGGCCCGAAGTGGTCGACGCCGAAGACGGCCGCCCCTCCCCCGGTATCGACTGGCAGATTACGGTCGATCGCGCGGAAGCGGGCAAATATGGCATCGGCGTGCGTGAGCTCGTGCCCTATGTGCAGCTGATCACCAATGGCGTGAAGCTGGGCACCTATCGCGACGGGGAAACCGGCGACGAACTCGACATTCGCGTTCGCCTGCCCAAGGAAGAGCGCACTTTCGACGCGCTCGACTCCATGCGCATCGCCACCCAGAACGGCATGGTGCCGGTTTCGAACTTCATCGACCGCAAGGCCGTGCCCAAGGTCGCCAATATCGAGCGCCGCAACCAGGTCTATGTGATGAACGTGGCTGCCGGTCTCGTGAACCTGCCTGAAGGCGTCTATGCCGCCGATAAGGTGGCGGAACTGCAGAAGTGGATCGGCGAGCAGAACTTCCCCGAAAGCGTCAATGTCGCTTTCGGCGGCGCGGAAGAACAGATGGGCGACGCCAATGCCTTCATCGTTTCGGCGATGGGCATGGCCATGGCCCTGATCTTCTTCATCCTGCTGCTCGAATATAACAGCTTCTACCAGGTGATGGTGACGCTCTCGACGGTGGTGATGTCGGTGGCAGGCGTGCTTTTGGGCATGCTGGTCACGGGGATGAGTTTCTCCGCGATCATGACAGGCCTTGGCATCGTGGCGCTGGCGGGCATTGTGGTGAAGAACGGCATCGTCCTTATCGACACCTATAATGACTATAACCGCCACCAGCATGTCGAACCGGTGAAGGCCATGCTGCTGACGGTCAGCCAGCGTGTCCGCCCGGTGTTGCTGACTGCGTTCCTGACCGCGCTCGGTGTTATCCCGATGTGGGCGAATGTCGAATTCGACTTCATCCGCCGGGAAATCGTCATCGGCGGCCTGGCCGGTTCGTGGTTCATCCACCTTTCGGCAGCGCTGGTTTCGGGCCTGTTCTTCTCGACGCTGCTGACGCTGATCATGGTGCCGGTGATGATCACCGCGCCGAGCGTGATGTGGAAGCAGATCAAATGGCTGGGCGCGAACTTTGCCAGTGTCAGCCAGTGGGTCACGAGCCCGTTCCGCGGCAAGGCGGTGGCGACGCCGGCCGGGTTCGACGGCGTAGCCGTCGAGGTTCCGGACGACGCGGACGGCAAGAAATATGTCGTCAGCAAGGACGCCGGGCTCGGCGACAAGGACGACCGCCGCGACGCGGCGGAGTGAGCTGGACAGCCAAATGAAATGAGCAAGGCCCGCAGCGATGCGGGCCTTGTTGTTTTTCAGCCTCGATTGTCGTTGGCGGTTTCCGTAGGCATGCGACGGAAAATCTCGCTCGATCGTCCCATCATCTCAGCGTGAAAGAGTCTTATCACCCGGTCGAGTTGGTTGGGCGGAAGGCGATAGCCGAGGGCTTCGAGCCGGTCGTAGAGCGCCTTGGGATTGGGCTCGGCGTGGTGGACCGTGGCGGCATCGGGCAATTTTGCGCGCAGCGCAGCATAGGTACGGAGTCCGTAATAGGCGGCAATGGCTTCATCGGCATGCGAGGATTTGACCGATGGCCAGATGGTGCGCAGGCAGCTCTTGAACAGAGCGACCATCTCGCGTGTAACATTGATGGGCATATGCGATCCCGTTTTCCGGAGCCGTGTCCGCCGATTAAGCACGCCCCAATGGGTCGCTTACCGTGATCAAGATCCGTTCAACCCGGCGGCAGGTTTGGTGGGAAACCGACAAGAAGAGTAGCGCGTGGGGATTTCGGTGCAAGAGGTAGAATACGCCGATAGAGTGGGCAAGATGCGGCTCTGAGGCAAACCCATGCGCAAAGTATCGAAAGA
Organism: Devosia sp.; assembly: GCA_035565515.1. Classification (GTDB taxonomy): domain Bacteria; phylum Pseudomonadota; class Alphaproteobacteria; order Rhizobiales; family Devosiaceae; genus Devosia. The sequence goes on along the minus strand of DATMSG010000111.1, from coordinate 3,260 downwards.
AGAGTGCGGCAGCCGTCTGGAGGAAATTGTCAGCTCGCTTGCCGAGGATGGCCCGATTGCCATCCAGCATGACGGCAAGGACGTCGCCATTATCCTTACGCCAGAGCTTTTCGAGGCCCTAACTGAACCCCCTCCCCCAAACGTGAATCCAAGAGTTGAATCTCTCTTCAAGAAGAGTCTGGTTGAACGCTGGCGGGTATACAAGGCACTGAGCCGGCTAGATTAACGTTTCAGTACGGCAGCTAAAATTTGATTGTTGCTGGTTCATCTCACAGTGCAGCGACCTCCGTTTCGGAAACAGGGGTTCCGCTTTCGCGGGAATGACATCTTGGTAAGGTGGGAAATCTAGCCGGCCACGAACTCGTGCAATCGCCAGTCGTCGCCGTCAAAATGGAAGTCGCGGCTGGTTGGGGATTGTGGGGTGAGTGTCTTCCCCCAAAAGCCTTGGGCTGCGCGATTGGCGTGGGGGACGGCGATGTGCCATTGGCCGGGGTGGGCTTTCAGTGCCAGCTCGACAGCCGAGCGGCCGGCGCCTCTGCCGCGATAGGCTTTCAGCACGAAAAACTCGGCCATGAACCAGCAGGGTGCCCTGCCCGTCAGCGGGCATTCGTCGATGACGAGGGCGAAGCCGGCGATTTCGTCGTTGGACATGATGAAATAGGGAAAGCGCCAGAAGCGGTCGAGGAAGTCGTAGGCGTAACGGCCGTCGGCGCCGACCGGGAACGGCATGAACTCGGTCATGTCGTGGAGATAGAGCTGGATCAGGTTGGCGACGACCGGCTTCTGGTCGGGGCGGGCGGGGACGAGCTTGACGGCGGGCATGGGGTGAGGTTAGGCGACATTCGATCGAGTGGGTAGCCCGATCAAATGTCGCCCTGCCCTATTCCGCCGCCGGGGCGCCGCGCTTGACGAAGCCGTCGGGGTCTTCCTGGGCGAGGGCCAGGGCTTCTTCGGCTTCGGTGGCTTCGCGCTGGCGGCTCCACATCTGGGCGTAGAGGCCGTTCTGGGCGAGGAGCGCGGCGTGGTTGCCGCGTTCGGCCACGAGGCCTTCGCGCAGGACCAGGATTTCGTCGGCATTGATCACGGTCGAGAGACGATGGGCGATGACGACGGTGGTGCGGTTGCGCGAGACGACATCGAGGGCGGCCTGGATGTCGCGCTCGGTCTTGGTATCGAGGGCGGACGTCGCCTCATCGAGGATGAGGATGGACGGGGCCTTCAGGATCGTGCGGGCGATGGCAACGCGCTGCTTTTCGCCGCCCGAAAGTTTGAGGCCACGCTCGCCGACCGGGGTGTCATAGGCCTTGGGGAGAGCCTCTATGAAGGCGCCGACCTGGGCCATTTGCGCGGCCTGGCGGATTTCGTCCATGGAGGCACCGGGGCGGCCATATTCGATATTGTAGCCAATGGTGTCGTTAAAGAGCACCGTATCCTGCGGGACCATGCCGATGGTCGAGCGCAGGCTTTCCTGCGTCACGTCGCGCAGGTCCTGCCCATCGATGGTGATGCGGCCGCCGGTGACATCATAGAAGCGATAGAGCAGACGCGAGATCGTCGATTTACCGGCACCGGTGGGGCCGACAATGGCGACGGTCTTGCCGGCGGGGACCTCGAAGCTGACGCCCTTGAGGATCGGACGGTCGGCATCGTAGTGGAAGGTGACATCCTCGAAGCGGATGACCGGGCCGGTAACGGCGAGCGGCTTGGCGTCGGGCTTGTCGGTGATTTCCGGGTCCTTATCGAGGAGCTTGAACATTTCCTCGATGTCGGTGAGGCCCTGGCGGAGTTCGCGATAGACGAAGCCGATGAAATTGAGCGGGCGATAGACCTGCATCAGGAAGGTGTTGAGCAGGACGAAATCGCCCAGGGTCAGCCGGCCATCCATGACGCCCAGAATGGCCATGATGGAGATGACGAGGAAGCCGCCATAGAAGATGACGGCCTGGCCGAAATTGAGCCAGCCGAGGGAAGTCCAGATGCGAATGGCGGACTTTTCGTAGTTGGCCATGGAGCGGTCGTAGCGCTCGGCCTCCATCTTCTCATTGGCGAAATATTTGACCGTCTCATAATTGAGGAGACTGTCGATGGCCTTGCCATTGGCGTCCGTGTCGGACTCGTTCATGTCCCGGCGGATGGCGATGCGCCAGTTGGAAGCCTTGATGGTGAAATAGAGATAGGCCCAGATCATCACCACCAGGACGCCGACATAGCTGACCCCGAAGAGCCAGACAAAGATGACGGCGACGACGATGAATTCGATGATGGTCGGCACGATGTTGAGCATGGCGAAACGGACGACCGTTTCGATGCCCTTGGTGCCGCGCTCGATGACACGGGAGAGGCCGCCGGTGCGGCGCGCCAGATGGAAACGCAGCGACAGGCGATGGACGTGATGGAAGGTTTCGAGGGCCAGTTTGCGCACGGCATGCTGGCCGACGCCGGCAAAGAGCACGTCGCGCAATTGCTGGAAGGCGGCGTCGAGGACATTGCCCAGGACATAGGCGACGACCAGCACGACGGGGATGGCAAGGCCAAGGATCAGCTGGCTATCGGCATCGGTGCCATCGAGGCTGTCGATAATGCCCTTATAGGCAAAGGGAATGAGAGTGGTGGCGACCTTGCTCAGGAGCAGCGCACCGAGAGCGAGAACGACCTGCATGCGCAGGTCGGGCCGGCCTTCGGGCCACATATAGGGCCAGAGATTGCGAACGGTAGAGAATACCGAGCCTTCGTCCGCGTTAACGGACGGCTTCTTTTCAGTGCTGTTATTAGCCATCAGGCCGGTTCCGCTTCCTTGTGGGGCGCTTGGAAATTGAGGCCGGAGAGGAGGCCTCCAAAGGCGGTTCCGATTTCGGACAGCCGGTCATGCCGGATCACGTAACGATTACGCGTGCCGTGGGGCTTGCGCTCGATCAGGCCCGCGTCGAGCAGCACCTTGATATGCTGGGAAACGGTGGACTGGGCGAGGGGCAAGGATTCGGTGACATCGCCGCAGCAGCATTCGCGCTGCTGCTGGCTCGCAAGGAACCGCAGGATATTGAGCCTGACGGGGTGACCCAGGGCTCGCATGATGTTGGCGATGTCGTCGTCTTGCATTGGGGCCGGCCGAATTAATCGGTGAATTGCGATGAACATGGTGAGGATTGGCCGCAAGGTCAATCCCCGGGGACGGTTTAAGGGCATAAAGCACAGCCCTCATCAGCTGTCATCCCGGCCCTCGGGTCAGGTCCGAGGGTAAACTGTAGGGATCCATCCCGAGA
>DATMSG010000110.1:0-27023 GCA_035565515.1 Devosia sp. | reverse complement strand
CTCCCCCCAGGGGGAGAGGTGCAGAAAGATCAATAGATCTTCGAAAACTCTTCGATATTGGTCTTGTCGAACTGGAACGGGGCAGCCATGGCGGCCGAGTTCGTGTCGTCGAGCGTCACTTCGCCCACCTTGCCGATGGAGAACACGGCACCGGGCTTGGCTTCTTCGCCCTTGATCAGGTCATTGGCGAGGTAAACAGCCGAGTAGCCGAGATCGATCGGGTTCCACAAAGCCACGGCCTGGCTCGCACCATTGTCGATGAACTGCTTGAATTCGGACGGCAGCGCGAGGCCCGTGACATTGATCTTGCCGATCAGGTTCTGGTCGGTCACCACTTGAGCGGCGGCAACGACACCCACCGTGGTCGGCGCGATGATCGCCTTGAGGTTGGGGTAGGCCGCGATCAGGCCGCGGGCTTCCTCGGTCGATTTCACCGAATCGTCATCGCCATAAACGGTGGCCACAAGGTTGATATTGGGGAACTTTTCCGGAATGACGGCCTTGGCCGCTTCGATCCAGGCATTCTGGTTGGTCGCGGTGGAGGCGGCCGAGAGAATGGCCACGTCGCCGCCTTCGGGCAGGTAGTCTGCCGCCAGCTTGATGATGGTTTCCCCGATCAGCGCGGTTTCGGACGGGTTGAGGTGAATCTGGCGGCCTTCGGGGGCAACGCCGGAATCCCAGGACACGACCTTGATGCCGCGCTGCATGGCGCGCTGCAGAACCGGCACCAGAGCGTCCGGGTCATTGGCCGAGATGGCGATGGCGTCGACCTGCTGGGCGATCAGCGAGTTGACGACTTCGATCTGGGCTTCGGCCGTGGCGGCGGTCGGGCCGGTATAGATGACCTCGATGCCGCCGAGTTCCGCGGCCGCTTCCTGGGCGCCCTTGTTGGCGGCGTCGAAGAAGCCGTTGCCGAGCGACTTCACCACCAGCGCGATGCGCGTCTGGGCGAAGGCCGGGGTCGCCAGCAGGATTGCCGCAGCAGCCGTAGCCGCCATCAGTTTGAACAGTTTCATAAGAGTCCCTCCCTGGGATGATCTGCGTTTTTTCTCATGCCACCGCGGCAGCCTGAGCCGTCGTGTCCGCTACGATGAGTTTCACGCCTGCCGTTTCCAGCATCTGGCGATCTTCGTCGCGGATGCCGCTATCGGTAATGACAGCGGCAATTCTATCGAGCCCGCAGAGGATGAGACTGCTGCGGCCCATGAATTTGGAAGAGTCGGCAAGCACGATCAATTCGTCCGCCTGCCCGATCAGCCCAAGCTCGGATTGCACGACCATGGGGTCGGCCTCCATCAGCCCATGGGCGCCGATCCCCTGGCAGCCGATGAACATGCGCTTGGCATAAAAGTGGCTCGCCACCACCCCGCCGAAGGGGGAAAGGATGACGTTCTGCTCGCGATAGACCGTGCCGCCGGGAATGACGACCGGATTGCGCGAATTGTGGATGAGGTATTCGGCAATGGCGAAGGAATTGGTGAAGACATTGACGCGCTTGTTCGTCAGGTAATGCACCATCTGATAGGTCGTCGTACCGCCATTGATGATGATCGGCTCGCCATCGCTGCACAAATCTGCGGCAGCACGCGCAATTGCTCGCTTTTGAGCAATATTGATCGTTTCATTGACGGAGAAGGGCCGCCCGACCAGACCGCCCTGCGATGGCGGGTTGATCGCCTCGGCCCCGCCGCGCACACGGCGCAGCTTGCCCTGCTCGTCGAGCGAGACAATGTCCCGGCGAATGGTGGCTTCCGAAGAGCCTGTCACTTCACACAATTCAGCCACCGTCACCATGGGGTGCGATTGTGCGGCGGCCAAAATAACGCGGTGGCGTTCTGTTTCGTGCAAGGCTGATACTCCTTGAACGCAGTGCTTTCACTCTTTCCAAGCAGAGTCAATCAACAATCGACATATTTCAGTCATGAACGCGCATGAATGATGAAACATGATCGTTTCTGATTGACAGCGTATACCGTTCTATGGCCATGTCCGGCCAAATACCCGCTGCAGGCTTCCAGGACGTCTTGAAAGCAACCCAACCGGGTTGTCACCCCGGCAAGGCCGGGGGCCACCCTGAGATTTCAGGATGGATCCGGCGCAAGGCCGGGATGACAGCCGGTCAATGGGGCGGCCATTTGCAAACCAGCGCATCGAGTTGTGGTGCGTCTATTTTGGAGGAATTTCCATGTCCACCGCGCCCAAGCGCCTTGAAAACAAGTGGGACGACGCCAAGGCCGCCGCCATGACCGAGCCCGAGCGCCTGGTCTACCGCTCGAACCTTCTGGGTTCGGACAAGCGCGTCACCAATTACGGCGGCGGCAATACCTCCTCCAAGATCATGCAGAAGGACCCTCTTACGGGCGAGATGGTCGAAGTCCTCTGGGTCAAGGGTTCGGGCGGCGACAGCGCCTCGATCAAGCTCGATGGTTTTTCGACGCTCTATATGGACAAGCTCCGCGCCCTCAAGGGTCTTTATCGCGGCGTCGAATTCGAAGACGAGATGGTGGGCTACCTGCCCCACGCGACGTTCAATCTCAATCCGCGCGCCGCTTCGATCGACACCCCGCTCCATGCCTATGTGAACCACCCCTATGTGGACCACATGCATCCGGACGCGATCATTGCCATCGCCGCCTCCAAGAATTCCAAGGAACTGACCAAGCAGATTTTTGGCGACACCATCGGCTGGCTCCCCTGGAAGAAGCCGGGCTTTGAGCTGGGCCTGTGGCTGGGCAAATATTGCGAGGAGAATCCCAATTCCAAGGGCCTGATCCTCGAGTCGCACGGCCTCTTCACCTGGGGCGACACCCCCAAGGAATGCTACGAAACCACTATCGGCATCATCAATCAGGCCATCGAATGGTTTGAAAAGGAAACCGAGGGCAAGACCATTTTTGGCGGCCCCGCCACCCAGTCGCTCGATGCCGACGCCCGCCGCGCCGTCGCTGCCAAGCTCATGCCGAAAATCCGCGGCTTCATCTCCGAAGATAGCCACAAGCTCGGCCACTTCGATGACAGCCCGGCCGTGCTCGAATTCGTCAATTCCAGGAACCTGCGCCCGCTGGCAGCACTCGGGACTTCCTGCCCCGACCACTTCCTGCGCACCAAGATCCGTCCGCTGGTCATCGACTTCGATCCCGCCAATCCTGACATCGATGCGGTCATTGCCGGCCTCGACAAACAGGTCGCCGATTATCGCGCCGATTACGCGGCCTATTACGAGCGCTGCAAGCACGACAATTCGCCCGCGATCCGCGATCCCAATGCCGTGGTTTACCTGATCCCGGGCGTGGGCATGCTGACCTTCGCCAAGGACAAGGCCACCGCCCGCATCTCCGGCGAGTTCTATGTCAACGCCATCAACGTGATGCGCGGCGCCTCGACCGTTTCGGAATATCAGGGCCTGCCCGAGCAGGAAGCCTTCGACATCGAATATTGGCTGCTCGAAGAAGCCAAGCTCCAGCGCATGCCCAAGCCAAAGTCGCTCGCGGGCAAGATCGCGCTGGTCACCGGCGGCGCCGGCGGTATCGGCAAGGCCACGGCCGCCCGTCTCCTCCGCGAAGGCGCCTGCGTCGTCATCGCCGACATCGACCAGACCGCCCTCGACAGCGCGACCGAGGAACTCAGCGCCGTCTTCGGTGCCGATTTCGTCCGTCCGGTGAATATCAACGTCACCAAGGAAGATCAGGTTCTCGCCGGTTTCGCCCATGCCGTGGTCGAATTCGGCGGCCTCGACATTCTCGTGTCGAATGCCGGCCTTGCCTCCTCGGCCCCGATCGAAGACACCTCGCTCGACCTCTGGAACAAGAACATGGACATCCTGTCCACGGGCTATTTCCTCGTCAGCCGCGAAGCCTTCCGCCTGTTCCGCCAGCAGAAGATCGGCGGCAATGTCGTCTTCGTCGCGTCCAAGAACGGTCTTGCCGCTTCGCCCAATGCCGCCGCCTATTGCACCGCCAAGGCCGCCGAAATTCACCTCGCCCGCTGCCTCGCCCTCGAAGGCGCGGAAGCACAGATCCGCGTCAACGTCGTCAATCCCGACGCCGTGCTGCGTGGTTCCAAGATTTGGGCCGGCGAATGGCTCGAACAGCGCGCCTCGACCTACAAGACCGACAAGGACGGCCTTGAAGAAATGTATCGCCAGCGGTCCATGCTCAAGCGTTCCGTGTTCCCCGAAGACATCGCCGAAGCCATCTATTTCTTCGCTTCGGAAGCCTCGGCCAAGTCCACCGGCAACATCATCAACGTCGACGCCGGCAACGCCCAGTCGTTCCCGCGGTAATTTCCAAGGGATAAGGCCCCCTCACCCGCCGCTCCGCGGCGACCTCTCCCCCAGAGGGAGAGGTAGGTGGTCACCAAGGTCGCGCAGCGACACCTCTCCTTTGCGGGAGAGGTCGGCCCGCAGGGCCGGGTGAGGGGGCCTTCCCTACTTGGAGGAGCAAGAAAATGACCGACCACATCATCGACGCATCCATCGTCGAAGCCGACAACGCCAAGCGCGAGGCCGACCTGCGCCGCGACTACGAAACCCTCGGCGAGCGCCTCGACCGTCGCGGCATTGCCATCGACGCCATCAAGGCCAAGGTCGCAAGATTCTCCGTGGCCGTTCCCTCCTGGGGCGTCGGCACCGGCGGCACGCGCTTTGCCAAATTCCCCGGCAAGGGCGAGCCGCGCGACATCTTTGACAAGATCGAAGACTGCGCCGTCATCGCCCAGTTGACCCAAGCGACGAAAACCATTTCCCTCCACATCCCGTGGGACAAGGCCGATCCGAACCGCCTGAAGCAGGCCGCCAGCCGCTTCAATCTCGGCTTCGATGCCATGAATTCCAACACTTTTTCGGACGCCAAGGGCCAGATCCAGTCCTACAAGTTCGGCTCGCTCTCGGCCTATGACAAGGCGACCCGCGACCAGGCCATCGAGCACAATCTGGAATGCATCGAGATCGGCAAGACCATTGGCTCGAAGGCCCTGACCATCTGGATCGGCGACGGTTCGAACTTCCCCGGCCAGGTCAACTTCGCCGACCAGTTCGCGAACTACCTCGACAGTGCCAAGGCGATCTATGCCGCCCTGCCGGATGACTGGAAGGTCTATACCGAGCACAAGATGTACGAGCCGGCCTTCTATTCGACGGTCGTGCAGGATTGGGGCACCAATTACATCATCGCCAAGGAACTGGGCGACAAGGCGCTCTGCCTCGTCGATCTCGGCCACCATGCGCCGAACGTCAACATTGAAATGATCGTCTCGCGCCTTGCCCAGTTCGGCAAGCTCGGCGGCTTCCACTTCAACGACAGCAAATATGGCGACGACGATCTCGACGCGGGCTCCATCGATCCCTATCGCCTGTTCCTCGTCTTCAACGAACTCGTCGACATCGAAAACCGCGATGCCAGCTTCCATCCGGCACACATGCTCGACCAGAGCCACAACGTCACCGACCCCATCGAGTCGCTGATGCTCTCGGCCTCGGACGTGCAGCGGTCCTATGCCCAGGCCCTGCTCGTCGATCGCGCGACCCTCAAGGCCGCCCAGAACGACAATGACGCCCTGACCGCCACCCAGCAGCTGCGCCAGGCCTTCCGCACCGATGTCGAGCCGATCCTGGCCCTCGCCCGCGTCGAACAGGGCGGCGCCATCGATCCCCTCGCCGCCTATCGCGCCTCGGGCTATCGCGCCAAGGTCGCCGAAGTGCGCCCCGCCGTCGAAGGCGGCTCGGGCGGCATCGTCTGAAGTTTCCAACGCTCCTCCCGAGTGACGGAAGAAAAGGCCCGGTGAGCGATCACCGGGCCTTTTTGCCTTTTTGCGTTCATGCCGATCCCCCCACCATGCCTGCCCATATCCCAGTAGCCCTCATGGTGAGGTGCGCAGCAAAGCGAAGCCTCGAACCGCAAGGGCGTGGCACTGCAGGATCGGAGCACGCCCTGCCGCTTGCCCCTAAGCCTTCACCAGTCCCCCGAAATAATCCAACCCATAGGCCTCGACACCCCCGACCAAAATCACCTCGCGCCCGCGAAACTGGCCAACCCCGCCTTCGCTCCGATCCAGATAGCGCCCATGCGGCCCGGTCCAATCGAACCCGCCCAGAAACCGCCCCTCGCCATACATGGCGGTCAGCGCCCCCTTGATCGTCTCCCCGGCGCCCAGTGCATCGATCAGGTCCGGCCGCAGCACATAGCCATAATAGTTCATTGCCCAGACCGGCTCGCTGCCGCGCCAGACCACTTCCTGCCCCAAAAAATCCGTGCCGCCGAAATAGCTGTCGAGATAGCGCCACTCACCCTCGGACCAGGCAAGGTCGTGCGATCCTGTCCGGCATGCGGGGGCCTTGCCGCCGCCGCCGACATAGGTCGCCGTCTTGGCCTTGACGATCACGGCGTTGAGTTCTTCCTGGTCCATTTGCCCCTCGCATTTCGCGCAATGGCGGTACCTTGGGGCCGGATCAGGACAGGTTTTGACAGGATCGTCACCTTAAGCGCTCTCGGAGGCTCTCGATGTTAACAGTCTGCTACCCTCAGACTGCCCTATTCCGGCCTGCGTCCATAAGGCCGGCTTATGCGCTTTCGCCTTCGCGCATGAAAGCCGTCGCCTCCAGCATCCAGTCGCGGAACAGCTTGACCTTGGGCGCATTGCGCCGGCTTTCAGGATAGACGAGGTAATAACCCCGCCCCGCCGGCGCCAGCAATTTGAACGGCTGAAGCAGCCGGCCCGATGCGATTTCGTCGCGAAAAAGCGCCGGCGTCAGCATGGTCACCCCGCGCCCCGCCATCGCCGCCGTGCCGAGAAGGCTTTGCCAATTGAGCATGCTCATCGGCCGTCCCTCGGCCGAAAAGCCCGGAACTCCGGCGATTTCGAACCACAGAGCCCACCATTCATCCTGCGGATCGAGCATGGGCAGTTTCAGCAAATCGGCCGGCTCCCTGACCCCGCCGATGCTCTCGGCCAGGGCCGGACTGAGGAGCGGGGTGAAGTCGGCTTTCACCAGCAGATGCGAAATCAGCCCCTTTTCCGGCGGCGCCGCCAGCGTGCGAATGCCGATATCGAACTCGTCATTGAGCAGGTCCACCATATTGCTGGTGCTGTCGAGCCGCACCGCGATGTCGGGATTGTCGATCTGAAACAGCCCCAGATTCTGCGCCAGCCATTGGCTGGCAAAGGTCGGCACCGTCGTGATCGACAGCAGGCCATCGACCTCTCCCCGCGTGTCGGCGAAGGCTTCGCGCATGATTTCAAAGGCTTGCCGTACCTGCGGGGCCAGATTGCTCCCCACCTCACTCAGCGCCACCTGCCGCGGCTTGCGCAGAAACAAGGGAGCGCCAACACGCTCCTCAAGCAGCTTGATCTGATAGCTCACCGCCGCCTGCGTCATCCCCAATTCCTCGGCCGCGCGGGTAAAACTGAGATGCCGCGCCACAGCCTCGAAGGCTCGGATGGCATTGAGCGGAGGCAGAGCCATAGATAAATCCTCCTTATGCGACCTTATCGACGTTTAGTTGGAAATTCCCCACAATCAGGCGCATTTTCTGGGCCATGTCAACCAGACGAGGACGCTGACCATAAGGCCAGCGAATGCATCAAATGCTCGCTTTGCCCAGTTTTCTTGGCTTTCTCCTGCCCTTGCCGGCCCTGCGCGAAAACCATCGCCAGGCAGACCGGTCGCCGCGGCGGCATCGCGCCATTCATGCGCTGCGGCTTTCCCGGCATATCCTCCGGGATGCCGGCATCGAGGACTATGACACCATTCTCGATGACCCGCGCTGGGTCCAGCGCCCCGATGTCGAACGCTGAGACTTGAGCTTTGCCGCGGCGGCGGTAAAACAATGCCATGTCCAAGACCACGCCCGCCACGCAGGCCCTCACCAAGGCCGGCATCAGTTTCACGCTCGCCCATTACGACTATGACCCGAATGCCGAGCGCGTCGGGTTGCAGGCGGCCGAGGCCATGGGCGTGTCGCCGGGCGAAGTGTTCAAGACGCTCATGGCCGAACTCGACGGCAAGCCCATCTGCGCCATCGTGCCTTCGGACGAGGAAGTGAACATGAAAAAGCTTGCCGCCGCCCTTGGCGGCAAGTCCGCCCACATGATGAAGCCGGCGGATGCCGAGCGCCTGACGGGCTACAAGGTCGGCGGCATCAGCCCCCTCGGCCAGCGCAAACCCGTCCCCACCGCGCTCGACGAGATGGCCCAGCTCTACGACGAAATCTTTCTCAACGGCGGCCAACGCGGCTTGCAGATCCGCATCAAGCCGGACGATCTGATCACGGCGCTCGGCTGTGTAGTGGCGGATTTGACGCGATAGTTCCGCAAGCGCCGAGCGACCCTCTCCGGGAGGCGCAGGCCGGCGGATTTGCCCAGATCCAGTCACACACTTGCTGCGACACCTTCCCCTTGATGGGGAGGAAGGGAGGGGGTGGAGCCACACGCTCGACACCCAAAACCGCCCTCCAGAAAAGACAAAAGGCGCCCGGGAGGACGCCTTCATCTTATATACCGATTTGCCTAAGACTTAGGCAGTGTAGGTGCCGCGTGCAATCGACTTGATGTCGGAGCGGCTGATGCCCAGGTCGTTCAGCTGGCGGCTGTCGAGCGAGTTGAGCTCGCGCAGGGTGCGCTGGTAACGGGCGAAATCGGCGATCTTCTTGGCAATGTTCATTTTGGTTCCCCTTCGTTTGATAACCTCTATGTAGACCGGAGGGGTCGTGATTAGTAGATGGACCTTGTGCACATCCGTTATGCATTCAGCGCACAGAAAAGAGGCATATGGTTCATATTCGGTTTAGGTAGACTTTTGGTCCATTTCGAAAAAGCCGCCCCAACCGCCGACCTAACATATTGTGATAAAACCAGAAAACCGAGTTCCGCTCACACGGACCCCGGTTTTTCGATTTTTGACCAAATGGTCACGACCCATGCGTTAACGGGCGATCGGCTCCCGCCCTTCCTCGCGCGCTATGCGCCGGTCCTCGCGCATTTCGAACCACATGGCATTGAGAATGCCGAAAGTGCAGGCAAGGCCGAGACCGAGAATCCAGGAAAAATACCACATCGTCTCTCTCCTAGTAGGCGTTGGGGTTCTTGTTGAGACTGGTCGTGGTCACCGGACCGCGCATCACCCGGAAGACATAGCCGGTATAGAGCAGGATGATCGGCAGGAAGAGCGCCGTCACCAGCAGCATGATGAACAGCGTCGTGTGGCTCGAAGACGCATCCCAGAGGGTCAGCCCGGCCTGTGGCACGCTCGACGAGGGCAGGAGGAACGGGAACAGCGACAGGCCGGCAGTGGAAATGATCCCCAAAATACCGGCACTTGTCGCCAGCAGCGGCACCAGCTTCCAGCGGAGGTTAAGGCCCAACACCGCCAGCGACAGGCCGACAAAACCAAGCGCGGGCGCCGCGATCATCCAGGGATAGGCGCCGTAATTGCTCAACCAGCCGCCGCGCACCAGTTCAACCGTCTTGGCGAGCGGATTGATCGGCGCATTGGGGTCGGTAGTGCTGGTGATGACATGGCCATCGATGCCAAACGCAACCCAGATACCGCCGAGGGCAAAGAGCACGATCGTTCCGAGCCCGGCCCAGATGCCGATGGTTCTTGCGCGGTCGGCCAGCAGTCCATCGGTTCGCCCAACGATCACCGAAGCGCCCTGGGTGACCAGCATGCCCAGGCTCACCAGCCCGCAGAGCAGCGCAAAGGGCATCAGCAGCATGAAGAAATTGCCGGTATAAAAGGCGCGCATCGTGTCGTCGAAATGGAACGGCGCGCCAAGGATGACATTGCCCACCGCCACGCCGAAGATCAGCGAGGGCACCGCCCCGCCGATAAACAGCGCCCAATCCCAGGTCGCCCGCCAGCGGGCATCGGCGATCTTGCCGCGGAACTTGAAGCCGACCGGCCTCAGGATCAGGGCCAGCAGGATCACGATCATGGCGAGGTAAAAGCCCGAAAAACTCACGGCATAGAGCGGCGGGAAAGCCGCGAAAATGGCACCGCCGCCCAAGACCAGCCAGACCTGATTGCCCTCCCAGGTGGGGCCGACGAGGTTGAGCAGCACGCGCCGCTCCTCGTCGGTACGCGCCGCAAAAGGCAGCAGCGCACCGACGCCGAGGTCCCGCCCTCCCATAATGGCAAAGCCGATCAGCAGCACACCCAGCAACAGCCACCAGATGAGCCGCAGGGTTTCATAATCGAGTGGAATAGTGCTCACGATCCGAGCTCCTTGGTCGCGGGGGTGGCGGGAAGAGCGGCAACAACGAAGTCGTCGACATCGGGACTATCGGAAAAGAAGTGGTCCTTGGGCCCGGCTTTGACGATTCTGACCATCAGCATGATCATGATCACGAACAGCACCGTATAAAGCAGGGTGAAGAAGGTGAGCGAAATCACCAGGTCCCATAAATTGAGGGTCGAGGCGGCATAGAAGGTGGGCAGCACCCCTTCCACCACCCAGGGCTGACGGCCGAATTCGGCGATGAACCAGCCCGCCTCGATGGCGATCCATGGCGTGGGCAAGAGGAAGAAACTGAACCAGAGCAGGTTCTTGTTGCTGTCGAGCTTCCCGGTGGAAGCCTTCCAGAACCAGAAGGCAAAAAAGGCGATGAAGAAGAAGCCAAGACCCATCATGATGCGGAAGGTCCAGAACAGCGGCCAGACATCGGGCACGGTGTCTGCCGCCGCCATGGCGATTTCCGCGTCCGTCGCATTGCCGACATCCTCGCGATATTTTTTGAGCAGGAGCCCATAGCCGAGATCGGCCCAGTGCTCGTCAAAGACCGCGCGCGCTGCCTGGTTCGTGCGATCGGCCCGGATGTCCTGCAGCGCATCATAGGCGATCATGCCCGAGCGGATGCGCGTCTGCGCGTGCTCGGTCAGTTCCTCGATGCCCTCCAGCTCCTCGTCCAGCGATCTTGTGGTGATGAGGCCGCCGACCCAGGGAATCTGGATGGAAAAGCTCGGCGCGCCGCCATCGGGGCCGGGAAAGGCGATGACCGTCCAGGGGGCCGGCGCTTCCTCGGTGTGGTAGCTGGCTTCGAGCGCGGCGATCTTCATCTTCTGGTGTTCGGTCGCGACATAGCCGCTCTCGTCGCCCAGCACGACGACCGACAATGCCCCGGCAAGGCCAAAACTTGCCGCCACCACCATCGAGCGCTTGGCGATTTCCACATGCTTGCCGCGGGCCAGGTAAAAGGCCGAAATGGCAAAAATGAACACCGCGCCACAGACATAGCCGGCGCTGACCGTATGCACGAATTTGGCCTGGGCGACCGAATTGAACAGCACCGCCATGAAGTCGGTGACTTCCATGCGCATGGTATCGGGGTTGAATTTCGACCCCACCGGGTTCTGCATCCAGCCATTGGCGATAAGGATCCAGAGGGCCGAGAAATTGGTCCCGAGCGCGACGAGCCAGGTCACGACCAGATGGCCCACCTTGCTCATGCGGTCCCAGCCGAAGAAGAAGAGGCCGACAAAGGTCGCTTCGAGGAAAAAGGCCATCAGTCCTTCGATGGCGAGCGGCGCGCCGAAGACGTCGCCGACATAGTGGCTATAATAGCTCCAGTTCATGCCGAACTGGAATTCCATGACGATGCCGGTGGCGACGCCCATGGCGAAATTGACGCCGAAAAGCGTGCCCCAGAAAATCGTGGCTTTGCGCCAGATTTCCCTTCCCGTCATCACATAGACGCTCTCCATGATGGCCATCAGCATGGAGAGGCCGAGCGTCAGTGGCACGAAGATGAAGTGATACATGGCGGTGGCGGCGAATTGCCATCGCGAGAGTTCTACGACAGTCATGTCGATCATGGCAGGTTCTGCCTCGCTGCTGCTATGGGCAGTCACGAGCGAACTGCCTCTGCCTCTCCCATCGCGCAACGCGGCATTACGCGCCTTGACCTAGATCAAGGTGCGTTGCACGACATCATCCTAACGAACCAATAAAGACCGAGGCCGCCGAGCCTCACCCCCAGCCAAGCAAAAACCCAGTGACACCGCAAGAAAAAGCTGCCGGCAAGGCCCTATCGCGATTGCAACGTCATGGCCGTTCGGCCCTGTGGCTGGCCATCGCGCTGCCGCTGGTTTCGGGTGCTCTCCTCGTCTGGCAGGCATGGAGCCTTGCCAATGTGATCGGCCGCGCCATCGAGGGTGGCGAGAGCGTCGACGCGCTTCTGCCCACGGTCGGGCTCATTCTCTTCCTCCTCATCTTCCGCGCCGGCCTTTCGGCGCTGGGCGATTGGCTCGGCACGCTGGCCGCCGAAAACATCAAGCGCGATCTTCGCGACTCGTTGTTTTCATCGCTGCTTGCCCGCTCGCCCCGCCGCCAGGACCAGCCCGCCTCCGGGGCCGCCGTGACCGCCATTGTCGATCAGGTCGAGGCGCTCGACGGCTTTTTCGCCCGCTATCTGCCCGCTTCGGGCCAGGCGGCGCTGCTGCCGCTGGTCTTTGGCGCCATTATTTTCCCACTCGATTGGGTCGCGGGGCTCCTGTTCCTGGTCAGCGCACCGCTCATCCCGCTCTTCATGGCCCTTGTCGGCTGGGGCGCACAGGCCGCCACCGACCGGCAGGCCCAGGCGCTCACCCGCCTCTCCGGCCGCTTCGCCGACCGGTTGCGCGGCCTTCTCACGCTGAAACTCTTCGGCCGCGAAGCCGCCGAGGTCCATGGCATCGTGTCGGCGAGCGAATCCCTGCGCCGCCGCACGCTCGGTGTCCTCGCCATCGCCTTTCTGTCCTCCGCAGTACTCGAATTCTTCGCCGCCCTCGGCGTTGCCGGTGTGGCTCTCTATCTCGGCCTCACCTTCATCGACTTTTTGCACCTGCGCTCCTCGCCCCTGACCTTGGAACTGGCGCTGTTCCTCCTGCTCATGGCGCCCGAGGTCTACAATCCTCTCCGGCTGCTCGCCGCCCATTATCACGACCGCGCCTCCGCCAAGGCTGCGCTTGTCGAAATCGAACGCCAGCTCGGTCAATTGCCCGCCGAGCCGGCTCACCTCGCCGACATTGCCTCAC
This sequence comes from Devosia sp., assembly GCA_035565515.1. Classification (GTDB taxonomy): domain Bacteria; phylum Pseudomonadota; class Alphaproteobacteria; order Rhizobiales; family Devosiaceae; genus Devosia. The sequence continues at coordinate 14,017 of DATMSG010000110.1, read as the reverse complement.
AGCCGGGCAAAGCCATCGCGCTCGAGCTAAACGACCTCACCCTCCGCACGCCCGACCGCCAGCGCGTCGTCCTCGCCGATAGCGCGCTCAAAATCCCCGCCGGCCAGCACGTCGCCATTCTCGGGCCCAGCGGCCAGGGCAAGTCGACCCTGCTCGAAGCCATTGCCGGCCTCCGCGCCTCCGAAGGCGACATTCTGCTCGATGGCCGGCCGCTCGAGAGCTGGCCCGAAAAAGACCTGCGCGCCCGCACCTTTCTCCTCACGCAAAAGCCGCGCCTTCTTCACGCCAGCATCGCCGAAAACATCGCCCTCGCCCGGCGCGATGCCACGCGCCAAGAGATCGAACGCGCGGCCGAACGCGCCGGCGTCGCCCAATTCGCCGCCGCCATGCAGCAGGGCCTCGATACGCTGATCGGGGAAGACGGCATCGGCCTTTCCGGCGGCCAGGCGCAACGCGTCGCCCTCGCGCGCCTCTTCCTCCGCGATGCCGGCCTTGTTCTCCTCGATGAACCAACCGCCCATCTCGACGCGGCGCTCGAAGCCGAAATCATCTCGGCCATCCTCGACTATGCCAAGGGCCGCACGCTCGTCGTCGCCACCCATTCGCATGCCGTCGCCACGCGGCTCGACAAGGCCTGGCGCATTGCGGGCGACACCTTGCTGCCGCTCGCCCTTCCCCCGCATACGCAAGGTGTCGCATGAATATCTTTGCCATGCTTGCCCCGCTCTTCCGCCGCCGCCTTGGCGCGCTGGCCCTGGCCCTGCTGCTGTCGGCCATCACCCTTGCCGCCGGCATTGCCCTTCTCGGCACTTCCGGCTGGTTCATTACCGCCACGGCGCTGACGACGCTCGGCCTCGGCTTCAATCTCTTCGTTCCCTCGGCCCTCGTCCGTGCCTTTTCCTTCATTCGCATCCTCGCCCGCTACGGCGAGCGCTTCGTCGGCCACAACGCCACGTTGCGTCTGCTCTCCGACCTGCGCGGCTGGCTTTTTGCAGCGCTCTTTCCGCGCCTGCCGCTATCCGATCGCTCGATCCGCCATGGCGATCTCGTCAGCCGCCTGACAGCCGATGTCGATGCGCTTGATGTCGCCTTCCTCGTCGCCATCGGCCCCATGCTCGGCGCCCTGCTCATGGGCATTGCGGTAACGAGCGTGCTGGTGGTCTTCCTGCCCGCCGCCGCCCTGATCTATGCGCTTGCCATTGCCGGCGCCGTCTTCCTGGTCCCCGCCGCGCTCGTTATCGCGTCGCGCAAAGCCGGCCGCGACGTGGTCACCGCCGCCGCAGATACGCGCATCTCGGTCTACGATGCCATTGGCGGCCATGCCGATCTCACCATTCTGGGCGTGCTCGGCACCGCCAAAAACCGCTTCTCCTCCCTCGCCCGCCACCTCGCCGGGCGCCGTCTAACCCTTGCCGCTCTCACCGGCGCAGCGGCCCTGGCCGTGCAGGTGCTCGCCGCAATAGCGCTCACCGGCACGCTTTGGACCGGCCTTGTCGCCCATCAGTCCGGTGCGCTCGATCCTGCCGTTTTCGTCGGCCTGGTTCTCGCCGTCCTCGGCAGTTTTGAAGCAACCGGCGTCATCATCCGCAGCGTGGGCAAATCGGCCGCCGCGCTCGCCGCCGCCGAACGCCTCACCGCCCTTGCCAACCTGCCCCCCGCCATCGTCGATCCCGCCCAGCCCCTGCCCTTCCCTGAAGGCCAGAAGATCGGCTTTGCCGATGTGCATTTTTCCTATGACAGCGGCGCGCCCGTCCTCAATGGCGTCACCCTGACCATCTCCCCCGGCGAACGCGTCGCCGTCACCGGCCCCAGCGGTGGCGGCAAATCTACCCTGCTTCGCCTCTTGCTGCGCCTCAACGAACCGCAATGCGGCGACATCCGCATCGGCAGCACCGCGCTCCGCGACATCGCCGCTGCCCAGCTCCACGCCCATATGGCGCTCCTCAGTCAGGATAGCCCGGTCTTCATCGACACGATCCGCAACAATCTGCGCATCGCCCGCCCCCTCGCCGATGACGAGGCCCTCTGGGCCGCACTCGAAGCGGCAAAGCTCGACAAATTCGTCGCGACCCTCCCCGAAGGCCTCGACACCGTGCTCGGCGAATCCGGCCGCACCCTCTCGGCCGGCCAGATGCGCCGCCTGTGCCTGGCTCGCACGCTGCTCTCGGACGCGCCAATCATCCTTCTCGACGAACCTACCAATGCGCTCGACCGTGCCAATGAACTCAGCTTCTTCGAGACCCTCGCCGAAGCCACAAAGGGCCGCACGGTCATCATGGTCACCCACGCCGTCATTCCCGACGGCACGGTGGATCGCGTTCTCGAAATGCGGAATGGAAAACTGACGGGCTAGTTCTGCGTCACCGCGCTTGCCATCACCCCCTCCCATCCGCCCCCATCAAGGGGAGGTGCAGGACCGAGGGTGGGGGTGACGTGAGCCACGCTCCCCGCGACAACCCCTTACCCACACCGCAACCGCAACTGCGCCAGGTCGGCAATCGTCACATGCCGGTAATTGGCGATCTCGATCACCTTCCCGGTCTTGAGCTTGGTCAGCTGCCGGCTCACCGTCTCGATGGTCAGGCCCAGAAAGTCGGCAATATCCGCCCGGCTCAATGGCAGGTCGAAGGTCACCAGCGCTTCTTCCTCGGTCGGGTCGATATGGGTCGCAAGCAGATACAAAAAGCTCGCGACCTTTTCGGCCGCCGTCTTGCGCCCCAGCGTCACCATCCAGTCGCGCGCTTCGTCCAGTTCGCGCAGCGCCTGCATCATGATGCGGTGTTCGACCGGACCACCCGCCGACATCAGCGCCTCAAGCGCTGCCTTGGGAATCATGCACAGTTCGACATCCGAGGCCGTTTCGGCCGTCACCCGGCTTTCGCTGGCAAAGGGGCGCCCCAGCAAATCGGGGGCGAATTGCAGCCCCACCACCTGCTGGCGTCCGTCTTCGAGCACCTTGGTCAGCTTGACCACGCCCTTGAGCACATTGGCATAGGAGGCGATCGGCATGGCGTCGGCCATGATTTCCTGGCCGGGCTCGCGACGCACGCGCCGCGTATGCTTGGAAATGGCGAGCAATTGCTCCGGGGTCATGGCCCCGCAAATGCCCTGATGCCGCGCCTCGCAGCTCTGGCACAAAACCGGCAATTGCGAATTATGAATGTCTTTGCGAACCGTCTGCATGGATCAAGCTCCTGACAGTGCATGAAATAGGACGGCGGCGCTCCGAACATAATCCGCAGATTTGTCGCTGTGCCAACAGGTCGCATCGCCGAAATGCCAAATGTTTCCGGGCTCGTCGCGTCCCTTGGCAAAAAGATGCTTCTTCGGTCTTGACCTTACCATTATGGGAAGGTCTATCTACATGTGGACGGAGTAAGAACCCATGACAGCACACGTCCATCACACCCATTCGCCCGCCCCCGTAGCCCTCGATATCGAAGGCATGACCTGCGCCTCCTGCGTGTCGCGGGTGGAAAAGGCGCTGCTGAAAGTTCCCGGCGTCGAAACGGCCTCGGTGAACCTTGCAACCGAACGCGCCACCATCACCGGTGGCGAAACCGAAGCCCTCATCAAGGCCGTCGAAAAGGCCGGTTACAAGGGCAGCCTGCGCCCGGCCGCGCATGAAGGCCACGCCCATGCCCATCATCACCACGATGAGGATGCGGCGATCCTCCGCCGCGACGTCATCATTGCCGCCATCCCGACCATTCCCCTCTTTATCGTGGAAATGCTCGGCCATCTCTACATGCCCTTCCACATGTGGCTGATGTCCGTCGTCTCGATGGACGTGCTCTACGTCAGCTATTTTATCCTGACGACTTTCGTTCTGTTCGTGCCGGGTCTGCGCTTTTTCAAAATCGGCGTTCCCGCCCTCTTGCGCGGCGCACCGGAAATGAATTCGCTCGTCGCGCTCGGCGCCGGCGCCGCCTGGCTCTTTTCAACGGTCGTCACCTTCGCCCCACAGCTCGTGCCGGCCGAAACGCGCTATGTCTATTTCGAAGCCGCCGCCGTCATCGTCACGCTGATCCTCGTCGGCCGCTGGCTCGAAGCCTTGGCCAAGGGCCGCACCGGCGAAGCCATCCAGCGCCTCGTGCGCGAACAGGCGAAAACCGCCCGCGTCGAGCACAATGGCATGGTCCATGAAATGCCGATCGAGCAGGTGAAGGTCGGCGACATCGTGGTCGTGCGCCCCGGCGAAAAGATCGCCGTCGATGGCGAACTCGTCGATGGCACGAGCCATGTCAACGAATCCATGATCTCGGGCGAACCCCTGCCCGTCTCGAAGAAAGCCGGCGATACGGTCATCGGCGGCACGCTCAATACCTCGGGCAGCTTCCGCTTCCGCGCCACCAAGGTCGGCGGCGATACCATGCTAGCCCAGATCATCCGCATGGTCGAAGAGGCCCAGGGCGGCAAACTGCCGATCCAGCGCACCGTCGATCTCATCACCGCCTGGTTCGTGCCCGCCGTCATGGCCTTGGCCGCGCTCACCTTTATCGTCTGGTTCGTCTGGGGCCCCGATCCCGCCGTGACCTTCGGCTTTGTCAATGCCGTTGCCGTGCTGATCATCGCCTGCCCCTGTGCCATGGGCCTTGCCACGCCCACCTCGATCATGGTCGGCACGGGCCGTGCCGCCGAATTGGGCGTGCTCTTCCGCAAGAGCGAAGCCCTGCAGCGCCTGCGCGATGCCGATGTCGTCGCCTTCGACAAGACCGGCACGCTGACGGAAGGCAAGCCGGTGCTGACGGACCTCATCCTCGACGACGATTTCGACCACGACGAAGTTTTGTCACTTGTCGCCGCAGCCGAAAGCCGCTCCGAGCACCCGATTGCGCTCGCCATCGTCGCGGCGGCCGAAAAGGCCGGCCTGACCCTGCCCGAGGTGGAACACTTCGACTCCGACCCCGGCCACGGCGTCATCGCCACCATTGGCAGCCGCAAGGTTCAGGTGGGGTCCGCTCGCATGATGGAGGACCTTGACCTCTCCGACTTCGAAGAGACGCTTCAGCGTCTCGCCGACCAAGGCAAGACTCCCGTCTTTGCCGCCGTGGATGGAAAAATCGCCGCCGCCATCGTCGTGGCCGATGTGGTAAAACCCTCCAGCAAGGCCGTCATCGCCCGACTCCACGCTCTGGGCGTGAAGACCGCCATGATTTCGGGCGACAATAAGCGCACCGCCGCCTCCATCGCCGCCCAGCTCGGCATCGACGAAGTGCAGGCCGAAGTCCTGCCCGCCGACAAGGTCGCCGCCATAAAAGCCCTGCGCCAGGGCGGACGCACCGTCGCCTATGTCGGGGACGGCATCAACGACGCCCCGGCCCTTGCCGAGGCCGATATCGGGATTGCCGTCGGTACCGGCACGGACGCCGCCATCGAAAGCGCCGATGTCGTCCTTCTCGGCGGCAATCTGCAGGGCGTGCTCAACGCCCTCACGGTCAGCCGCGCCACGATGAAGAATATCTGGGAGAACCTCTTCTGGGCCTTTGGCTATAATGCCCTGCTGATTCCGGTCGCCGCCGGCGTGCTCTATCCCGCCTTCGGCGTGCTGCTCTCGCCCATGCTCGGCGCCGGGGCCATGGCCCTTTCCTCGGTCTTCGTCGTCGGCAATGCCCAGCGCCTGCGCGCCATCAAGGGAGAAAATGCATGAATATCGGCCAGGCCGCCGACGCCTCCGGCGTCTCCGCAAAAATGATCCGCTACTATGAGCAGATCGGCCTTATCCGCCCGCCTTCGCGCACCGGCAGCAATTACCGCGTCTATGGCAGCGATGAAGTGCATGTGCTGCGCTTCATCCGCCGCGCACGAACCCTGGGCTTTTCCATCGAGGAAACCGGCGCCCTTCTCGCCCTCTGGCAGGACAAGACCCGGGCCAGCGGCGAAGTGCGCGACATCGCCTCCGAACACATAGCGGCGCTCGAAACCAAGATCGCCGAGCTCGAATCCATGGTCGGGACGCTCAAGCATCTCGTCCATTGCTGCCACGGTGACAACCGCCCCGATTGCCCCATTCTCGACGATCTCGCCGGGACCACTTCAAAAACCAAAGGACACTGACATGGCCGACACAACCATTTTCACCGTCAACGACATGACCTGCGGCCATTGCGCCGGTACGGTCCGCAAAGCCCTCGAAGAGGCCCTGCCCGGCGCCGACATCAATGTCGATCTCGCCACGCATAAGGTGAGTTTTACCGGTGACCGGAAGACCGGCGAGGAAGCGATCAGGGACGCTGGCTATACGCCCGAACCAGCCTGAGATTGCCGGCTGCCATCCCGCCTGGCCTCCCTCTATCGGGGGGCTAGGTGGGTGTTCTACGAGAGCCCCGGGCCCCTCAAACCCAATCCCCCTCCACAAACCGCCCGAGCTTGTCGAGCAGCACATTCGTCCCCTCTTCCCTCAGCCGCCCGCCATCGTCGAAGCCATCGAGATAGGCGCCCATTTCGGTCAGCTTGAGCTTGGTGAAATCGCCATCCGCCACCAGCTCGAACGTCGAGACCGATACCGAAATCCGCACATCGTCCAGCATCATGAAATAGGAATAGACGATCCGTTCATTGGGCACGATGTCCTGATAGACCGCGTGAAACGCATGCACCGGCCCGCCTACGGGACCCCCGATGCTCGTCTCCACCCCGCCAATGCGAAAATCCATGGTCTGCTCGTCCTTGCCCCAAGTCTCGGGCGGGGTGAACCACTGCGCCTTGGCGCCAGGCTCGGACAAGGCGCGATAGACCCGCGCCGCGCTCGCCTTGTAGCGGCGTTCGAGCACAAAGGTCGCGTGACTGACGCTGCGCTGCTTGTCGCTCATTTGCTCTCTTCCCCGTCTTCCGTCGCCGCCAGATATTCGCCCAGTCGATCGAGCCGCTTCACCCACAGCGTGCGCCGCTCGTTGAGCCATTGTTCGGCCTGGCTCAGGGCTTCCGGCTCGATCTGGCAGGTGCGCACCCGCCCCACCTTTTGCGAGGAAACCAGCCCGCTCGCCTCCAGCGCCTGCAAGTGCTGCACCACTGCGGGCAGCGACATGTCGAAGGGTTTGGCCAATTCGCTGACCGAAGTGGGGCCGCGGCTGAGGCGGTCGATCATGGCCCGCCGCGTCGGGTCGGCCAGCGCCTGAAACATCAGATCGAGCTTGGAATTTTGGTTAAGCATGAAATTAAGTAACAATTCCGCCAAGCCCCTGTCAACGACGCTTGACCTTGCCACTTGGCAAGCCCGCTTCTGTTTCGGGCACAACCCAAAGGTGGCCGAAATGAAAACCGCTTTCCTCGCTCTCGCTTTCGCTCTCTTCGCCCTTCCCGCCCATGCGCAGGATGCTCATGCCGGTCATGGCGGCGCTACGGGCGCTTCCCCCGCCACCGCCGCCTATATGGAAGCCAACCGGCAGATGCATGCCGATATGGACATCGACTATTCCGGCGATGCCGATGTCGATTTCATCCGCGGCATGATCCCCCATCATCAGGGCGCCGTCGCCATGGCGAAAATCGTGCTCGAACATGGCAGCGATCCCGAAGTGCGCCAACTCGCCGAAGCCGTCATCGCCGCCCAGGAAAGCGAAATCGCCTGGATGGAGGAGTGGCTGAAAGCCAAGGGCCAGTAGGGGCAGGATCGGTTCGCGCTTCAGCCGAAAGAACAGCAGCATCGTGAGCGGAGCACAGGCAGAGCGAAAACCGCGCTAGCCCACCCGCGTCACCGAATTGCGCACGATCAGTTCCGCGCGTAGCAGCACCTGTTGCTCGCGCGGTTTTTCCCCGGCAAGCAGCGCCAGCAGCAATTCCATTGCCGCTTCGCCGATCCGGTGGCGCGGCTGCTTCATCGTCGTCAGCGAGGGCGTGACGAAACTCGAAAATGAAATATCGTCAAAACCCATGATGGAGAATTGCCGCGGCAGGTCGTAGCGCCGCGCATTGAGGGAAATGATGATCCCCAGGGCCGTCGCGTCGTTGACACAGAAAAAGGCGGTCGGCAACGCGTCGCGCACGAACATCAGCTCGGCCGCCGCGCGCCCGCTCTCAGTCGTGCCATCGCCATCGATAACCATGCGCGGATCGACCGCGATCCCCGCTCCGGCCAGCGCCTTGCGATAGCCCTCTTCGCGCAGGCGATTGACTTCCCGTCCATGCGAGCGCCCGACAAAGGCAATCTGCCGATGCCCCTGGGAAATCAGGTGCTCGGTAGCAATGCGCGCGCCCTCGAAATTGTCCACGCCGACAAAAGGCACATCGGCATCGGGCACCGGCTCATTGACCGCCACCATGGGCGGCAAGCGCCCCTCCGTGCCATCCTGCCCGAAGCCATAGGGCAAATGTCCGGTAAACAGGATCAGTCCATCGGCCTGGTTCGAGCTGATGAAGCGAAGATAATCCGTCTCCCGGCTCGCATCGTTCTGCGTATTGCCGATCAGCACGCCATAGCCGCGCTTGCTGGCCTCGGTTTCAAGTCCCACCAGAATATTGGAAAAGTTCGGGTCGCCCACATCCGGCGCCAGGATGAGAATCATATTGGACCGCCGCATGCGCAGCGATCGGGCCATGGCATTGGTGGTGTAACCGGTGCGGGCAATGGCCTCGGTCACCTTGCGGCGGGTTTCGTCGGCAACCTTGGTGGGCTCGTTGAGAGCCCGGCTGACCGTGGCGATGGATACGCCGGCAAGCGCCGCAACGTCTTCTATCGTAGCCAGTTTCTGGTGCTGCACTCGTAAAGCCCCGCACACCCACTGGCGCCCGTTTCACTGCCTCTAGCAGATGCAACGTATTGCGCCAGACCCTCCTCAGAGGCTTAACCCCTTTTGCCTCTGTGTAAACCTTTACATCATTCATGAAAACCTTTACATCATCGCATCAGGGACGAAGAGCCGGGTTAACGGGCCACGTTCAGGGGAGGGGTTTTGCGATGTCATCAGCCGAAGGCATATCTGCGCCTGCCGTTCTGTCGGCAAATCGCATTTCCAAATCCTTTGGCGAAATCCCGGTGCTGTTCAGCATCGATTTCGACATCAAGCCCGGCGAAGTGCACGCCATTATCGGCGAGAACGGGGCGGGCAAATCCACCCTCATAAAAATCCTCTCGGGCATCGAACAGCCGACCTCGGGCTCGATCATCTATGATGGCGAGACCGTCACCCTGCCCCCCGATGGCAAGGCCGAGGCCATGGGCATCGTGCTCATCCACCAGGAACTCAACCTCGCCGAACATCTGACCGCGGCGGAATCCATCTTCCTCGGGCGCGAGATCAAGCGCTACGGCTTCCTGGACCTGGGCGAGATGCGCAAGCGCGCCGCCGAGCTGATGGATACGCTGCACGTCCGCGTCGATCCCGACGACCGCATCAGCACGCTCTCGGTTGCCGACAAGCAGATGGTCGAAATCGCCAAGGCGATCAGCCGCGATGCGCGCGTGCTGATCATGGACGAGCCGACCGCCGTGCTTTCGGTGAGCGAAACCCAGACCCTGTTCGAGCAGATCAAGCGCCTCACCGCCCGGGGCGTTGCCGTCATCTTCATCTCGCACAAGCTCGATGAAATCATGGAACTGGCCGATCGGGTCACCGTCCTACGCGACGGGCAGTTGATCGCCACCGTCGGCACCGAGGCGCTGACGCCCGATTCCATCGCCCAGATGATGGTCGGCCGCGAGTTGTCCAATCTTTATCCGCCCAAGCACGAGCCCGATGTCGATGCGCCTGTGGTCCTCGGCGTGCGCAATCTTGCCGCCAAGGGCGTTCGGGATATTTCCTTCGATCTCAGGCGCGGCGAAATCCTCGGCTTTGCCGGCCTTATCGGCTCGGGCCGCACGGCGGTGGCCGAGGCCATTGTCGGGCTCACCCATCGCACCGGCGGCAATATCACGCTCGATGGCAAGCCGGTCAATTTCACCCAGGTGGCCCAGTCGGTAGATGCAGGCCTTGCCTATATGACCAAGGACCGCAAGGGCAAAGGCCTGCTGCTCAATATGGGCCTCAGGCCGAACCTGACCCTGCTGACGCTCAACAAGCATATCAAGGGCGGCTTCCTCGATGGGGCCAGCGAAGACCGCGCGCTCGAACGCGCCGTGCGCCGCTTCGATATCCGCGCCCGCGACGCTTCCGTCGCCGTCGGCCGGCTTTCCGGCGGCAATCAGCAAAAACTCATGCTGGGCAAGACCATGGAGAGCGAGCCCGATATCGTCATCATGGACGAGCCGACCCGCGGCATCGATGTCGGCACCAAGCAGCAAATCTATCACATCATCGCGGCCCTCGCCGCGGAAGGAAAATCGATCATCCTCATTTCCTCGGAAATGCAGGAAGTGATCGGCCTCAGCCACCGTGTGGTGGTGATGCGCGAAGGCCGCCTGACGGGCGTGCTCGAAGGCGCAGAAATTACCGAAGCAGAAATCATGCGGTACGCCGCGGGCATCAAGCAGAGTGGAAACGATGAGCGTATCAGCGCCTGATATTCCGGCAAAACCCAAGCGCGGGTTCCGCCTCGATCTCAAGACGGTCGGGCCGCTTCTGGCGCTGGCCCTTCTGGTCTTGCTCGGCATCTCGCTCAACGAGAATTTCTTGAGCTACAACAATCTGACCAACGTTTTGGCGCGCTCGAGCTTCATCGGCATCATCGCCATCGGCGCCACTTTCGTCATCACCGCGGGCGGGCTCGACCTTTCCGTCGGCTCCATGGCCGCGGTCATTGCCGGGGTCATGATCATGGTGATGAACTGGCTGATCCCCACCATGGGTATCGGCTGGGGTGTGGTGCTGGCCGGCATGGCGACCGGCATTCTGCTCGGCGGGGTGGCCGGCACGTTCAACGGCATGATGATCACGCGCGGACGCATCGAAGCCTTCATCGTCACCCTCGGCACCATGGGCATTTTCCGCTCGCTCGTGACCTTCCTTGCCAATGGCGGCACGCTATCGCTCAATTTCCAGGTCGCCGATGTCTATCGCCCGGTCTATTACGATGGGCTTCTGGGCGTGCCGTGGCCGATCATCGTCTTCGCGCTCGTGGCCATCGGCGGCGAAATCACCATGCGCTATACCGCCTTCGGCCGCTATTGCGCCGCGATCGGCTCCAACGAGCAGGTGGCCCGCTATTCCTCGATCAATGTCGATAATGTCCGCCTCCTGACCTATATCCTGCAGGGCGTTCTGGTCGGCGTCGCCGTGCTGCTCTATGTGCCCCGCCTCGGCTCGGCCTCCAGCACCACGGGCGTTCTTTGGGAGCTCGAAGCCATTGCCGGCGTGATCATCGGCGGCACCACGCTCAAGGGCGGCTATGGCCGCATCTGGGGCACCGTGGTCGGCGTCGTCATCCTCGGGCTCATCGGCAATATCCTCAATCTTCAGAGCCTGATCAGCCCCTATCTCAACGGGGCCTTCCAGGGCGTCATCATCATTCTCGCCGTGCTGCTGCAACGCGGCCGCAAGAATGCCTAGCCCGGGGCGCTTGGAGGAAAAGTGGATACCGGCTCTCCCGTTCGAAAACGCGACCGGGAAAGCCAGACAAGAGTTTACATCGCCCATAAAGGGCATTTCGGGAGGACTACAAGAATGAAACTGGTGAAATCCCTCATGGCTTCGGCTGTCATCGCCGGCAGCCTCACGGGCGCCGTCGTCGCCCAGGACAAGGTGACCATCGGCGTTTCCGTGCCGGCGGCCGACCATGGCTGGACTGGTGGCGTCAATTACTTTGCCCAGGAAGCCATCAAGCGCCTCGGCACCACCTATCCCGATGTCGAGTTCGTCTTTGCCTCGGCGCCCGACGCGCCCAAGCAGATCGCCGATATCGAAGACATGGTATCCACCCGCGGCATCGATGCCCTCGTCATTCTTCCGGGCGATCCGGATGCCATGACCTCGGCCATCAAGCAGGTCAAGGATGCCGGCAAGTTCGTCACCGTCGTCGATCGCCAGCTCTCGATCGATGGCGTGGAAAACCTTTATGTGGCCGGCGACAATCCCGGCCTTGGCGCCAATGCTGCCGAATATATCAAGCAAGCCCTGCCCGATGGCGGCAATATCGTCATCCTGCGCGGCCTGCCGATCCCGATCGATCAGCAGCGTTTCGACGGCTTCATGGCCGGCATCGAAGGCTCCAACATCACCGTTCTCGACGACGAATTCGCCAATTGGAACCGCGATGACGGCTTCAAGGTGATGCAGGACTTCCTGACCCGCTTCCCCGACATCAAGGCGGTGTGGACCCAGGACGACGACATCTCGCTCGGTGCCATCGAAGCCATCAAGCAGGCCGGCCGTGACAAGGACATGTTCATCGTCGGCGGCGCCGGTATGCAGCAGATCCTGCAGGACGTTGCCGATGGCTCCGCCCTGACCCCGGTCGACGTTTCCTATAGCCCGGCCATGATCGCCACGGCCATCGAACTGACGACCTCGCACCTGGTCGGCGGCATCCATGTCGATGGCCGCTATATCCTCGACTCCACCCTGATCACCAAGGAAAACGCGGCCGAGTTCCTCGATCCCAACAGCCCGTTCTGATCCAAAAGAACCGCACAAAAGCAAAGGGCGCCACGGCGCCCTTTGTCGTTTCTGCACTGGCCCTCCCGCTCACCGGGGCGTGCCCCGCTAGGCGATCGCGGCCAGTACGTCGTCTTCCCATTCCATCCGGCCGGGCCGACCCAACAAGAAGCCCTGGGCTTCGTTGCAGCCTTCGAGCCGCAGCACGTTGAGTTGTTCGCGCGTTTCGACCCCCTCGGCCAGCACCGGCACGGAAAGGCTGCGGCCGAGCGCCAGAATGGCGCGCACAATGGCCTTGGACTGCTCGGAATGTTCCACCTCGGCCATGAAGGAGCGGTCGAGCTTGATCTTGTCGAAGGGAAAGCTGCGCAGGGTTTCGAGCGAGGAATAGCCCGTGCCGAAATCGTCGATGGCAATGGAAACGCCCATGGCGCGGATCTGGCGCAGCGCGTTGAGCGCCCGCTTCTTGTCCGAGATGATGGCGGTTTCGGTCACTTCCAGCTCCAGCCGCTCCGGCGCCAGGCCGGTCTGATAGAGCACCATTTTCACCAGATCGACGAGATCGGCCTGAGCCAGTTGCAGGGCCGAAACATTGACGGCGATCTTGTAAGGATCGGGCCAGCTGACCGCCTCTTCGCAGGCCGTGCGCAGAACCCAGGCGCCAATGGCATTGATGGCGCCGCATTCTTCGGCCACCGGGATGAAATCGGCAGGCGAGACCGGTCCGTGCCCGGGCCGGTCCCAGCGCAACAGCACCTCGAAGCCGGTAATCGCGTCGGTCGCGACCGATTTCTGCACCTGATAGGCAAGGTCGAAGCCGCCGATTTCGACCGCGGTCCAGAGATCCTTGGCCATGGCGCGGCGCTGGCGCGCGCTCTCGTCCATGCCGCTTTCATAATAGCAGATGCGAGCCTCGAAATCGGCCTTGGCCCGATACATGGCAAGGTCTGCATTACTGAGCAATTTCGAGCGATCCGCCCCGTCCTGGGGATAGGTGGCGACCCCGATGCTGCCGCTCGTTGCGATCTGCATGTCCTGATAATCGACCGTGCCGAACAGCACGCTTTCGATACGGTGGAGGAAGTCGCGCAGCGCGTCTATGCTGGCAAATGGCTTCAGCGCCGCAAATTCGTCGCCCCCCAGCCGCGCCACGACTTCGCCCGGCTTCAAAACGCCCGTGAACCGCTCGGCAAGCACGCGCAACACCTGGTCGCCGGTCGCGTGACCATAGCTGTCATTGATTTCCTTAAAGCGGTCGAGGTCCATGGCGATCACGCCGACCCGCCCGCCCTCGTCACGGGCGTCGATCAAGGCGCGTTCGAACAGATCATCGAACCGGGCGCGATTGGGCAGGCCCGTCAACGTGTCATGCTGGGCGAGGTGGGCAATGGCCGCTTCGCTGCGCTTGCTTTCGGAAATATCCTCCATCAGCGTCACCCAGCGCCCGTCGCCGGTCGGGTTGTGCTGTATGCGCAAAAACCGCTGACCATCGAAGCTATGGACAGTCTGGCCGCCGCGCGCCGCCAGACCGCGATGCTCGGCGGCAAGGG
>DATMSG010000109.1:0-34993 GCA_035565515.1 Devosia sp. | reverse complement strand
TTCAAGGAGGCCCGCGCGCTCCTCAGCGACTGGAAGAAGCTGCGTGTGGTGACGCTTTCGACGGCGCTGCTGGTCGTCAACTGGCTGATCTATGTCTGGGCCGTGGAATCGGGGCAGGTGCTCGAAGCGAGCTTTGGCTATTTCATCAATCCGCTGATCAATGTCGCCATCGGCATGATCTTCCTCGGCGAACGCCAGAACCGGCTCCAGACCATTGCCATCGCCATTGCCGTGGTTGCCATCGCCATTCAGGCGGTCGGCCTTGGCAGCATTCCCTTTGTGGCCCTGAGCCTGGCTCTCTCGTTCGGCTTCTATGGCTTTTTCCGCAAGACGGCCCCATCGGGGCCGGCCACGGGCCTTTTTGCCGAAACCGTCATCGCCGCGCCCTTTGCGCTCGCCTATGTAGCTTTCGATCTTGCCACGCGGGGCATTGGCCCGCATGCCGACCCGCAGACCATGCTTCTGCTGGTGCTGACGGGACCGGCAACGGCCGTACCGCTGCTGCTCTTTGCCTATGCCGTCCGCCGTTTGCGGCTGACCACTATCGGCATGTTCCAATATCTCGCACCATCCATCCAGTTCCTCCTCGCCGTCTTCCTTTTCGGGGAAGAACTCAACGGCATGCGCCTTTTGAGCTTCGTGCTGATCTGGCTGTCGCTGGTGGTCTTCTCCTATGACAGCTTTCGGCAGCGAAGCCTGGCGCGGGCCTAGTCAGCGCGCCAGGGCGCCGTCGCGGATGACGCGCGCGATGTCCTCGAAAGTCTGGCCGAGCGGCGTCGCCTCGCGCCAGACGAGGGCGAGATGGCGGCCGGCGCGCGGATCGTCCAGTTGATGCACGGCAATGCGTGGATCGCTGGCCTCCTTGCGCAGCGCGATCCGCGGCAGCAGCGTCACGCCCTGCCCATTGGCGACAAATTCCACGATGGTGGAGAGTGAGGTCGCCGCAAAGGTGCGCGTCGAACGCTCACCCTCCAGGCGGCAGGCGGAAATGGTCTGGTCGCGAAAGCAGTGGCCCTCGTCGAGCAGCAGGATGCGTTCGGGTTCGAGGGCGGCCAGCGACACCGGTTCCGCCGTCAATTCGCTACGTGGCGTCGCCAGCACGAATGGGTCCTCGAAGAGCGGCGAGACCACCAGTTTGGGTCCGCCCGCCGGCGGTTCGGAGGCGATGAGCGCAATGTCGAGGCTGCCATCCGCAAGGCTCTCCAGCATGGCCTCGGTCCGGCTTTCGCTGATGGTGAATTTGAGCGCCGGCAATTGCTTGGTCAAAGCCGGGAAAATATCGGGCAACAGATAGGGCGCGACAGTGGGGATCAGGCCGAAGCGGATGGGCCGGTTCGGCTTGCCGGCATTTCGCATGGCAAAGTCGTCCAGCGCTTCCGAGGCCGCTACGGCCGGGCGCGCCAGCTCCATGAAATCCTGTCCGAATGGGGTCAGCCGCACCCCGGTCTTCAGCCGGTCGAAGATCGCGGCGCCGCACAGCGTTTCGAGCACCTGAATTTGCTGGGAGAGGGCCGGCTGGGACACTGCGCATTCGTCGGCCGCCTGGCCGAAATGTCCGGTCCGGGCAACGGCCAGGGCATAACGCATCTGTCTGAGCGTGATTGTCACGATAATTTCTTCCTATCAGTGGAGAAAGAATTATCGATTGGCCTAATGGTTGTCACCTCAATATAACGCGCCTCAGCAGCAAAGGAGCCCACATATGACTGATACGACGAATGCCCCCCAGGGTGAGGCTCCGGCCGGCAAGTGCCCGGTGGATCACGGCAGCGCCAAGGTGCGCGGCAATAGCGATTGGTGGCCCAAGCAGTTGCGCGTCGATCTGCTCAACCGGCATTCGGCCAAGTCCAATCCGCTCGATTCCGGCTTCAGCTACCGCGAAGCCTTCAAGAAGCTGGACTACGCGGCGCTCAAGAACGACCTGCGCAAGCTCATGACCGATTCGCAGGACTGGTGGCCGGCCGATTTCGGTCACTATGGCCCGCAATTCGTCCGCATGGCCTGGCACAGCGCCGGCACCTATCGCCTGAGCGATGGCCGTGGCGGCGGCGGCCGTGGGCAGCAGCGTTTCGCTCCGCTCAACAGCTGGCCCGATAACGTCAATATCGACAAGTCGCGCCGCCTTCTGTGGCCGATCAAGCAGAAATACGGCCAGAGCATTTCCTGGGCCGACCTGATGATTCTCGCCGGCAATGTCGCGCTCGAAACCATGGGTTTCCGCACTTTTGGTTTTGCCGGTGGCCGCGAAGACACCTGGGAGCCGGATGAAGACGTCAATTGGGGCACCGAGACAGAGTGGCTCAAGCACCGTCCGCTCGAAACGCTCGATCCTGGTCTCGCCGCCACTGAAATGGGCCTCATCTATGTCAATCCCGAAGGTCCGGGCGCCAATGGCGATCCGCTTTCGGCGGCAAAATTCATCCGCGAAACCTTCAAGCGTATGGCGATGAACGACGAGGAAACCGTTGCCCTCATCGGCGGCGGCCACACCCTCGGCAAGACCCATGGCGCCTCGGCAGAATCGCATAAGGGCGCCAATCCCGAAGCAGCCGATCTTGCCGAGCAGGGCTTTGGCTGGACCAGTTCCTATGGCACCGGCCACGGCGCCGACACCATCGGCAGCGGCCTCGAAGTCACCTGGACCCAGACGCCGGCGCAGTGGAGCAACTTCTTCTTCGAGAACCTGTTCAAGTACGAATGGGTGCAGACCCGCAGCCCGGCCGGCGCCATCCAGTGGGAAGCCAAGGATGCCGAAGAGGTCATCCCGGACGCCCACAATCCGGGCAAGAAGCACCGCCCGACGATGCTGACTACCGACCTGTCGCTGCGCTTCGATCCTATCTACGAAAAGATCTCGCGCCGCTTCCTCGAAGATCCGCAGGCCTTTGCCGAGGCCTTCGCTCGCGCCTGGTTCAAGCTGACCCACCGCGATGTCGGTCCGCGCGCCCGCTATCTCGGCCCGGAAGTGCCCAAGGAAGAGCTGATCTGGCAGGACCCGGTTCCGGCCGTCACCGGCGTCCTCGTCGATGCCGCCGACATTGCCGAGCTAAAGCAGAAAGTTCTGGCTTCGGGCCTGTCGGTTTCCGATCTGGTCGGTACCGCCTGGGCTTCTGCCTCGACCTTCCGCGGCGGCGACAAGCGGGGCGGTGCCAATGGCGCCCGCATTCGCCTGGCCCCGCAAAAGGATTGGGCGGTCAACCAGCCGCTCGAGCTCGCCCGCGTGCTCGAAGCGCTCGAAACCATCCGCGCCGAGTTCAACCAGAATGCGCGTGGCGGCAAGCAAATCTCGCTCGCCGATCTCATCGTGCTGGCCGGTGGCGCGGGTATCGAGCAGGCCGCGCGCGTCGCTGGGCATGACGTGACGGTGCCCTTTACGCCGGGCCGCACCGATGCGACCGAGGAACAGACCGATGCGGCCAGCTTCGATTTCCTCGAACCGCCCGCCGATGGTTTCCGCAATTACGAAAACCCCGCTTTGGCAGTTCCCGCGGAAGTCGTGCTGCTCGATCGCGCCCAGCTTCTGACGCTGACGGCACCGGAACTGACGGTGCTTGTGGGTGGCTTCCGCGCCATCAACATCAATGTCGGCGGGGCCGAGCATGGCGTCTTCACCAAGCGTCCGGGCGTTCTGACGAACGACTTCTTCGTCAACCTGCTGGATATGAGCACGCAGTGGAAGGCGACTTCGGACGCCAAGACGCTCTATGAAGGCACCGACCGTAAGAGTGGCGAAGTCAAGTGGACGGCAACGCGCGTCGATCTGGTTTTCGGCTCCAATTCGGTGCTGCGTGCGCTCGCCGAAGTCTATGCCAGCGCCGACGCCCAGACCAAGTTCGTTAGCGATTTCGTGGCGGCCTGGACCAAGGTCATGAACGCAGACCGTTTCGATCTGCTGTAAGCCAATTCGCTCTTCGAGAACGGGCCCCGGGGTGCAAACCCCGGGGCTTTTTTGCATTTTGATAGGGCTACGCGCCGGCAGTTGCAGTTGCCTTGGTCAATTTGAATCAATTGCCCGCCATTGCCTTCAGTACTCCCAAGCGACTCTGCGGGCACCTTCGCTCCATCTATGCGGCATCCCGCCCGGAGAATATTATGAGTGAATTCGATGAAGGCCGTCGCGCATTCGCGAGCTTTCGTGTGCTGAATGGCGAAGATAGCCATTCGGAGCGGGATCAACTGTTCCGCAATATGGCCAAGCTGTTCAGCTTCGTTTCCGATCGGTGCGACGATGAACAGGTGGCCCAATATGACGAGGCCCTTTGCCTCCTGGCCGAACTGGTCGAGGTCGAAGCCCGCGCCCATGTCGCCAAAATCCTCGCGCCGCTCCAGCGCGCGCCCGGCACGGTGGTGGTCAAACTTGCCAATGACGATATCGAAGTCGCCCGGCCGCTGCTCGAATTCTCCAATGTCCTCAGCGATGACGACCTGATCGACATCATCGAAAAGCAGTCCGAAGCCCATCGCGTCGCCATTGCCGGCCGCGCCACGGTCACCGAGCGTGTGGGCGAGGCCATCGTCGAGCACGGCGATTCCTCCTCGGTCATCAAATTCGTCCGCAATGCCAATGCCGAGATCGGCCGTACCACGCTCGAAAAGCTGGTAGCTCGCGCCAGCCAGGACGCAGCCATTGCCGAAGATTTGCGCAATCGTGCCGAAATCGATTGGAAATCGCTGCGCGGCGAAATCGACTCGGTCGCCGACAAGGTTCTCGAAACCCTCGGCGAGGTCGATGGCCGTTTCGATCCGGTTACGGCCGGCAAGGTCAATGCCGTTGTCTACAAGCGTATGCGCAATCGCGCTGGCTTCAATGCGCAGGAATGGAAGGTCGCCTATAATCAGGTGCGCGCCCTGACAGACCGCAAACAGCTCGATGACCGCGCGCTGGCCCGCTTTGCCCGCTTCGGCTATGGCCACCATGCGGCGGCCGCCATTGCCGTCATGCTGCGTGTCGCCCCCGAAATCGTGGTGAAGTGGCTCGCCAGCCAGGATTACGCCGCCGTTACCGTCGCGTTACGCGCGGCGGGGCTGCGATCCGACCTCTTTGGTGCCATCGCCTCGACTTTGCCCTGGCGCGATCTGCCGACGCAGGAGCATCAGGACATGATGGTCAACCGCTTCGAAGCGCTGGACGAGGAAGAAGCGCGCAACATTTTCGAGTTGTGGCGGGCCCACGCCTTCCGCCGCCGCGCCGCCGCGGCACAAATGCACGAGCCGCAGGCGATGACGGCCTGATTTTTCAAGAACTGGCAAATCTTTGAGTGCGCTCCGAGAGCGGCCGCGCAAATTGCCCTCTGTGGGCGCGGCCCCGTTCTCCACGCCCTCAAAAACCACTGGACCTCCGGCCTTCAGCAGATATAAACATATCTTTATATCTTTCGCGAGGCAGGGCGTGTCGGAACTGGTCGGTATATTGAAGGCAGCGGGGGAGAGCACGCGCTTGCGGCTCCTGGCGCTGCTTGCCGATGGCGATCATTCGGTCAAGGATCTTACCGAGATCCTCGATCAGAGCCAACCCCGGGTTTCCCGCCACCTCAAGCTCCTGGCCGATGCCGGGCTGATCCAGCGCCATGCCGAAGGCGCCTGGGCCTATTATGGTCTCGCCCCGCATGGGCATGGCGCCGAGCTTGCCCGGTGGCTTGTGGCCCGCATCGACCATGACAGCCCCGAGCGCCAGCGCGATCGTGACCGGCAGGCCGCGGCGCTTGCAGCGCAGCAGGCGCTTGCTACCGCCTATTTCGCCAAGGTGGCCGATAGCTGGGATCTGCTCAAAACCCTGCATGTGCCTGAGGAGGCCGTCGAAGCGGCGCTGCTCGACATTCTCAGCGGTCGGGTGGTCGATCTGCTCGTCGATCTCGGCACCGGCACCGGCCGCATGCTCGAATTGCTGGCGCCTGCCTATAAGCGGGCCATTGGCGTCGATTCGAGCCGGGAAATGCTTGCCGTCGCCCGGTCACGCCTGGCTGCCGCCGGCCTCAATCAGGCTCAGGTGCGCCTCGGCGACATTGCCGCGCTCGACAATGCCATCGGCCTTGCCGATGTGGTGGTGATCCACCAGGTGCTGCATTACTTCGACGATCCCGGCCGAATGCTGGGGCAGGCGCGACGCCTGCTCAAAAGCGGCGGCGAAATCCTGATCGTGGATTTTGCTCCGCACGCCCTCGAATTCCTGCGCACCGAACACGCCCATCGCCGGCTTGGCCTGTCGCAGGAGCAGATGACGGGCTGGGCGGAAGCGGCGGGGCTGCGTGTGCAGTCCATGCGCGAATTCCCCAGCAAGAACAAGGATGGCGGGCTGACGGTATGCCTCTGGCGCCTCAGCGACCGCGCAAAGACGGAATAGACCAATGATCGACGACAATCTCCGTGCCAGTCGGCTGACCGCCGACAAGCGCCCGGAACTGCAGATTTCCTTCGAATTCTTCCCGCCCAAGACCGATGCGATGGAGGAGAAATTCTGGGAATCGATCGGCAAGCTGGCGCCGCTGAAGCCGCGTTTTGTGTCCGTGACCTATGGGGCAGGGGGCTCCACCCGCGAGCGCACCCTGCGCATGGTGCGCCACATCACGTCCGATACCGGCGTGCCGGCTGCCGCGCATCTCACCTGCGTCGGTGCCTCGAAGGGCGAAATCGATGAGGTCGTGCGCGGCTTTGCCGAGGTTGGGGTCAAAAGCATCGTTGCGCTGCGTGGCGATCCGCCGGAAGGCATCGGCCAGCCCTTCACGCCGCATCCGCAGGGCTATCAGAACGCCGCCGACCTTGTTTCGGGCATCCGCAAGCTCGGCGATTTCGATATTTCCGTCGCCGCCTATCCCGAGAAGCATCCGCAAAGCGCGAACTGGGATGAGGATATCGACAATCTCAAGCGCAAGATCGACGCGGGTGCCAATCGCGCCATCACGCAGATGTTCTTCCGCAATTCGGACTATCTGCGCTTCGTCGAGCGCGCCCGCAAGGCCGGTATCACCGCGCCGATCGTGCCGGGCATCCAGCCGATCCACTCGTTCAAGCAGATTTCCGGCTTTGCGGCGCGCTGCGGCGCCTCGATCCCCGATTGGCTGGCGGAGCGCTTCGAGGGTCTCAATGACGATCCCGATACCCATGCGCTGGTCGCCGCCGCCGTCGCCGCCGAGCAGGTGACCGAACTCCTCGACGAGGGCGTCACCGAATTTCACTTTTACACGCTCAACCGCTCCAATCTGGTGCTCGCTCTGGCCCGCCTGCTGGGCCGCCGGCCGGATTAGCAGCGAGCCTTGTGGAGCGGCGCGAAGCGCAGCGTGGTCTCCGACCACAAGGCCCCATTGGGGCCGCTCGTGGCGTTCAGGTCGCGTTCAGTTTGGTGGCCGTAAAACTATTTGAACTTATGGTTCATAAAATGGCCACCAAGTTCGCCTTGAAGGGCGGTTCATTTGCGACGCAAAGCGGAGCCGACTAGACCTATGAAGATGGATCGTCGCCTGACCAATGGCCTTGCCTGGGCCGGGGCGCTACTCGTCATTGGCATTCCTGCTGCCGATTATCTCACCGGTACCTTTGCCGACACGCCTAGCGTAGCCGTCATCGATGCTGCGCCTGTCGCCGCGGAGACTGCTGCCGTTGTGCCGCCGCCCGCGCCCAAGCCCGCAGCGGCCGAAGCGCCAAAACCCGCCGAAAAGCCGCAGGCTGTCGCCACCAACACATCAGACCCCGTTTCCGCATTCGAGCAATCGGGCAAGCCCTTGCCGAGCTACATTACCGGGGGAGATAGCCCGGCTGCTGCTGCGCCGGCCAAACCCGTCACCGAGCGCCCCACGCAGCAGCCGGCACCCGCTGTGGCGACGCCCGCCCCTGCGGTCGCAACCCCGGCCCCGGTCGAGCAGGTTGCTGCCCTTCCGGCCAAGACCGCGCCAATGCCCATGCCGCTTTCCATGCGTCCGAAGCCGGTTACGGTTCCCCTGGCCTCCAATCAGCCGCTGATCATCGACCAGCCGACAGCTGCGCCGATGCAGCCGCCGCCGGCCGATATCGTCACCTCCGAAGATCTCGACGATTGGGAATCGGGTCCGCTCAACGAGTTTCTCGCCCGCCGCAACCAGCAGAGCAGCGCCACCTATCGGGTGCAGCAAAATGCGCCTGCTTATGACAGCAATGGCTTCTGGCTCGATGAAGGTCCGCGCGATCGGCGCTACAACGACGACGTCTACTACACGCCATTCTGATCGGCGACGGGCGGGCGGCTCCCATGCGCGGGAGAGCATGGACCCCGGCGCAATGCCCGGATAATCTGCACATCCTACGATTTGGGCTGACTCGACCGATGTGAGGGCCAAGCAGATGTTGTGCTGCGTACGCAAGGCGGAAGAAAATCGCGATGTCTGGCAGAAGCTTTCGAGCTTCCTTGGCTCGT
Source organism: Devosia sp. (assembly GCA_035565515.1). GTDB lineage: Bacteria > Pseudomonadota > Alphaproteobacteria > Rhizobiales > Devosiaceae > Devosia. The sequence continues at coordinate 26,610 of DATMSG010000109.1, read as the reverse complement.
TCTCGCGCCGTACGGGCGTTGCCGGCCATATCGCCAATATCCTCGATCCCGACACCTGGCTGCCCGGTGGGCGCGAGGCGGCCTTTACACTCGCCCTGATCGCCCTCTCGGCCAAGATGGCGATGGCGGACGGCGCCGTAACGGCCTCCGAAGTGCGCGCCTTCAACGCCACGGTGGAAATCACCAAGGGCCAGGAGCCCCAGGTGGAGCGCCTGTTCAATCTCGCCAAGCAGGACGTGGCCGGCTACGAAGCCTATGCCCGCAAAGTGGCGCGGTTCTTTGCCGATACGCCCGAGACGCTCGAACATGTGCTCGATGGCCTGTTTTTCATCGCCACGGCCGATGGGCTCGTGCATGAGGCCGAGCTCGACTATCTGCGTTCGGTCAGCGCCATTTTCGGCTTCGATGAAGTGCGCTTCGAACAGATCGCTGCGCAGCATGTCATGCTCGAAGAGGGCGTCGATCCCTATGTGGTTCTCGGCCTGTCGCACGAAGCTCCGCCCGAGGAAGTGCGCCGCGTCTATCGCCTGCTCGTGGCCGAACACCACCCTGACCGGCTGATCGCCAAGGGCGTGCCGGAGGAACTGATCGACGTGGCAACTGCCCGCATGGCGGCGATCAACCTTGCCTATCAGGCGATCACCAAACCGCGCCCGCAGCCGCTCCTCACCTGATCTTCGCGCTTGACGCGGGGCAGGGCGCGCCCCTACATCGGCGCGCCAGTTGACCGGGTGACCGCTGGCAGTGGGGTAACCTGCTGCCGGAGGAAAGTCCGGGCTCCTTCGAAACACGGTGACGGCTAACGGCCGCCGGGGGCGACCCCAGGGAAAGTGCCACAGAAAGCAAACCGCCCCGACTTGTCGGGGTAAGGGTGAAAGGGTGCGGTAAGAGCGCACCGGGTGCCTGGCAACAGGGACCGCACGGTAAACCCCACCGGGAGCAAGACCAAATAGGGATGACGCGGGGTTTCGGCCCCAGCCGGTTTTGAGGCCAGATCATCCGGGTTGGTTGCACGAGCGTCCTGGCAACAGGCGCCTCAGATGAATGGTCACCACGTCGCGCTTCGGCGCGGCCCTACAGAACCCGGCTTATAGGTCAACTGGCGTTAACCTCTTCATGGAGTTGACACAATTCCGCCTGCGCGGTGCCGCAAGTCTGACGGTCGGTTAATGTACATTGCGTCTACATTACGATAAGTTCATGATTTCATTGAGAGATTTTACAGAAGCGCAATGTTGCGGCAATCCTCGCGTGGTTATGTTGCTCTTGTCAACAACCCACGGAGACACTCCAAATGAAGAAGATCATCGCTCTCGCCATCGCCTCGGTCATGGTTGCCGGCGCTGCTGCCCCGTCCTTCGCCGCTTCCCCGGACCACTGCGCGTTCAAGGACAAGACCCTCTGCGTCACCGAATCGCTGGTTAGCGTCAACAACAGCTAAGTGACCGGCCTCCGGGCCAGCTCATAAGATCCTCGGGCTACGCCCGAGTGTCTGGCATTATCCGCCGACGGCTCGATCATTGGTCAACCATGCGTTGCACGATTTGAGCCGTCGCGGCCAATTTCGCCTTTTGCGGTAACGCTTAGGCAAGGCGGCACGAGTAGAAGCCGCTATATTCCTTATCCCGGAGATATTTGATGAAAGCCCTTTTCGCCGGCGTTGTCGCCGCGCTGCTCATTTCTGTGACCGCAGCCCCCAGCTTTGCAGCATCCACGACCGATCCTAACGATTGCGTGTTCAAGGACGCTTCGCTCTGCACGAACGAGAGCATCTCGCCGCTCGCCAATGAAGCGCCGGCGGCCGGACCCCTCGTCTGACGCTATCCCGGTGCACCCTTGCACCTGAAGTTTGAGCCCTTGGACCTCCCGTCCCGGGGCTTTTGCTTTTCCCAGCATAGGTGATGCGCGCCGCCTCGCTCTTGCGCATGCCCCCTCATGGCTTTAAGGCGAACCCTTCACTTTCCGCCGTAGACCGGCGGCACACGCTGTAGGAGTTCGAGCGCGATGCCTCTGGCCACACCATACTACCTGATCGACGAAACCGCGCTCGATCGGAATCTGGCCCTTATCGACCAGCTTCGGGAACAATCGGGCGCCAAATGCCTGCTGGCCCTGAAATGTTTTGCCACCTGGTCCGCCTTTGCCCAAATGGCTCCCCACATGGACGGCACCACCTCGTCGTCCCTCAACGAAGTGAAACTCGGCCGCGAAAAGTTCGGCGGCGAGACGCATGCCTATTCCGTCGCTTGGTCGGATGGCGAGATCGACGAAGCGATCGCCAATGCCGACAAGATCATCTTCAACTCGGTCGGCCAGCTTGAGCGCTTTGCCGGCAAGGCCGCGCATTTGCCCATGGGCCTCCGGGTCAACCCCGGCGTCAGCCATTCCCATTTCGATCTGGCCGATCCCGCCCGCCCGTTCAGCCGCCTTGGCGAATGGGACCTCACGCGCGTCGAAGCCGTCATGGATCGCGTCTCGGGCTTCATGCTGCATTGCAATTGCGAAAACGACTCGCTCGATGCCTTTTCGGCATTGCTCGATCAATTCGAAGCCAAACTCGGTCATCTGCTTGAGCGCCTGGACTGGGTCAGCCTTGGCGGCGGCATCCACTTCACCAAGCCCGGCTATCCCCTCGAGGGCCTTGCCGCGCGTCTAAAAGCGTTTGCCGCGCGCTTTGGCGTGCAGGTCTATCTCGAGCCCGGCGATACCGCCGTTACCGATACGACGACGCTCGAGGTCAGCGTTCTCGACATCGTTGAAAACGGCAAGGCAGTCGCCATCGTGGACAGTGCCGTCGAAGCGCATATGCTCGATCTTCTGGTCTACCGCCAGAGCGCGGCCGTGGCGCCCGATGCCGGTCCGCATCGCTATTTCATCGCTGGAAAATCCTGTCTTGCCGGCGATGTGTTCGGAGAATTCGACTTTCCAGAGCCTTTGAGCGTTGGAAGCCGCATATCGCTGCTCAATGCGGGCGGCTATACGATGGTGAAGAAGAACTGGTTCAACGGCGTTGCCATGCCGTCCATCGCCATCCGTCGAAAAAGCGGCGAAATCGAGCTCGTGCGCGCGTTCGATTATGCCGATTACGTCTCCAGCCTCTCCTAGTTCGGGCTGGGCAATGTCCACCACCAAGAAGGTGTTTCGTGCCAATTGAAAAAGAACATTCTGATCATCGGTGCCGGAGGTGTCGCGCAGGTTGCAGCCGCTAAGGCTGCCATGCACAACGATGTCCTGGGTGACATCAACATCGCCTCCCGCACCGTCGAAAAATGCGATTCCATCATTGCCGGCATTCTTGAGCGCAAGGTGCTCAAGCGCCCCGGGCTCATCGCCGGTCATCAGCTCGACGCCATGGATGTCGAGGCCACCAAGGCCCTGATCCGGCGCACCAAGAGCCAGATCGTGCTCAATGCAGGCTCGGCTTTCCTCAACATGTCCGTGCTGCGCGCCTGTATCGAAACCGGTGCGGCCTATATCGACACGGCCATCCACGAAGACCCCTCCAAGGTCTGCGAGACGCCGCCCTGGTATGGCAATTACGAGTGGAAGCATCGCGAAGAGTGCGAGCGCAAGGGTATTACCGCCGTGCTCGGCGCCGGGTTCGATCCGGGCGTCGTCAATGCCTACGCCGCTCTCGCCTCACAGCACTATTTCGACCGGATCGATTCCATCGATATCATCGATGTGAACGCGGGTAGCCATGGCCGCTATTTCGCGACCAATTTCGATCCCGAGATCAATTTCCGCGAATTTACCGGCACGGTCTGGAGCTGGCAGAACAGCCAGTGGACGGCCAACGAAATGTTCGAGGTCAGCCGCATCGACGACCTGCCTGTCGTCGGTTCGCACAAGACCTATCTCACCGGCCACGACGAAGTGCATTCGCTCTCGGCCAATCTCGGCGTACCCGACATCCGCTTCTGGATGGGCTTTGGCGAGCACTATATCAACGTCTTCACGGTGCTCAAAAATCTTGGTCTGCTGTCCGAAAAGCCGGTTCTCACCGCCGAGGGCCAGGAAGTCGTGCCGCTCAAGGTGGTCAAGGCCGTACTGCCCGATCCGGCTTCGCTGGCACCCGACTATGCCGGTAAAACCTTCATCGGCAATCTGATCAAGGGCATGCGCAACGGGGCCGGGGCGGAGATGTTGATCTACAATATCTGCGACCACGAAGAGACCTTTGCCGAAACGGGCAGCCAGGCGATTTCCTATACGGCCGGCGTGCCGGCCGTGGCGGCGGCCATGCTCATCGCCAAGGGCGAGTGGGATTGCCACCACATGGCCAATATCGAGGAACTGCCTCCGGTGCCGTTCCTCGGCCTGCTCGAAACCATGGGCCTGCCGACACGCCTCCGCGACGCCAAGGGCGACCGCAGTTTTGCCGGCGAAAAGCTTCCCGAGCAGAAGAAGGCACGCCTCGGCGCGTCCTGAGGCAATGGCGGCGTCTGCCGTCACCCCGGCCTCCCCCTTGATGGGGGAGGATGGGAGCGGGTGGGAGCCACAAACGCGGCTCCCGCCTAAGCGCCAAACGTCACCCGCACGCGCGTTCCAGCCCCCTCGGCATCGTAGCTCACATTTGCTCCCAGCGAATGCGCCATGGCCTTGACGATGCGGCTGCCGAGGCCGGTGCCCTGCGGCGCGCCTGTGCCCGTCCAGCCGATACCGTCATCCTCGACCCGCAGTTCGAGTTGATCGTCGCGGCGCGCCAGGAAGATGCGCACCTCGCCGGCTTCGCGATCCGCATAGGCGTATTTGAGCGCATTGGTCACAAGCTCGATCAGCATGACGCCGAGCGAGGCCACCTTTTCGGTCGCGAGTTGCAGCGGCTCGACGCTGACCTTGAGGCTCGCCGTCTGCCCTTCGAGCTGCACCGAGGTTTCGAGTTCGCCCACCAGCGAATTGATATAGTCGGCGACCTGGACCGAGCGAACGTCGTCCGACGTATAGAGGTGGCGGTGCACCCCGGCGATGGCGTGAATACGCGCCTGCGTTTCGGCGAGGGCGCTCTTGGCTTCCGCGTCGGTCACCGCATTGGCCTGCAAGCCCACCAGCGCTGCCACCATGGCCAGCGAATTGGCCACCCGGTGATTGACTTCGCCCAGCAGCATTTCGGCGCGTTCCCGCGCCTCTTGCGTTTCCCGCTCGGCCTTGGTCTTGGCGCGGTTGAGCCGCACCCGCTCGATGGCGTGCTCGATTGCGGTCAGGAGCAGTTCCATGAACTCTTCGGACAGCGTCTTGGGCACATAGTCGGTGGCGCCGGCCTTCAGCGCCGCAACGGCCACGGCCGTTTCCGCCGAACCCGTCACATAGACCACCGTCGGCTTTTCCTCGAACTCGTCGAGGGCTTCGAGCACGTCGAGGCCCGTGCCGGTCGGCAAATAATGGTCGAGAACCACCACATCGATGCCGCCCTTGCGGATGAGCTCCAGCCCTTCCTCGCCGCTATTGGCGTGGTCATAAAGATAGCCACGGCGCTGCATGGCTTTCTCGACCAGGCGTGCGAGGCCCGGATCATCGTCAATGTAAAGCACATGCGGCGTGCGGTTGGGCATGGTCTTAGTCGGCCTCGGGAATCTGCATGACGGAGAAGAACAGGCCCAACTGCTTGATGGCGTTGGCGAATCCCTCATAGTCAACGGGTTTGGTGATATAGACGTTCGCGCCCAGGTCATAGCAGCGCTGGATTTCGCGCTGATCGTCCGTCGTCGTCAGCACGACGACCGGCGAGCGCTTGGTGTGGTCGTTGCCCTTGACCTTTTCGAGGATGTCGATGCCCGTCATGTCGGGCAGGTTGAGGTCGAGCAACACCAGCAATTGCCGCCCCTTGTTGACCGAACCCGTACCGTCCGGCCCGAGGAGATAGGCGAGGGCCTCCGTGCCATTGGTGAAGGGTATGATCTGGTTGGCGACACCGGCGCGCCGGATGTTCTTTTCGATGAGGCGGGCGTGCCCCTCATCGTCCTCGATCATGATGATGGTAACCGGCCGTCCGTCGTTCATTGGCTGGAAGTCCCCAGATAGCTGCGCAGGTCGCGCGGCAGATTGATGATGAAAGTGGTGCCCTGGCCGAATGTCGAGCGCAGCGTCACGTCGCCGCCAAGGCTTCTGATCATGGTACGGACATGGGCAAGGCCGATGCCCTCGCCGGGCTGGCTTTGCTTGCCCGAACGGCGGAAGAGCTCGAAGACGCGTTCGTGATCGGCCTCGGCAATGCCGCGGCCATTGTCCTCGACCTCGATCTCGACGCGATTACCCGGCGCATGCCTGGCGCGGATGGCGACCTTGAGCGCCCGGTCCGGTGCCTGATACTTGATCGCATTGTCGAGAAGATTGCCCAGAACCTGCTCGATCGACAGGCGATCCGTCACCAGCTTGCCGATGCGCACATCGGTCTCGATCAGCCCGCCATTGTCGGCCAGCTGGTGATGCACAGCCGCGGATGACGTTTCCGCCACCTCCCGGATGTCCACGAGTTCGGGCTTGAGCTGCCGCCGGCCTTCGCGCGAAATCTTCAGAATGGCGTTGATAAGCCCGTCCATTTTGCGGGTCGCGGCGCGGATGAAGGAAATGGCCTCGGGCAGTTCTTCGGTTGCGGCCTCGCGCGCTTCGATGAAATAGGGATCGTCCTCGGCCGGCTTGCTGTCCATATAGTTCCGCAGCACCGAGATGCTGGTTTCAAGCTCGCTGGTAAAACCCATGATATTGACCAGCGGCGCCCGCAGGTCATGCGTGACGATATAGGCGAAACGCTGGATTTCCTCATTGGCCTTGCCCAGGTCCGCCGTGCGCTCGCGCACCCGCTCTTCAAGTCCGGAATTGGCCTCCTCCACCTGGCGGCGGGCAAGGCCCAGTTCCTTGGTATAGGAAAACACGGCCCAGAATGCGCCCGATACGACCGCCAGAATCACAAGGCCGCCGATGATCGAAATCCAGCGCAGCCCGTTCAAAGTGCCGCGCTGGTTGTCGACGCCATCCGTCAGGCGGTTGTCCATGGTCTCGATCAGCCCATTCACAAAGGCGCGGATGCGGTCCATGGCCTGTTTGCCCCCATCGGTATTGATGAGGGAAATGGCGGCCTCGCGGTTGCCTGCCCGCGCTTCGCCGATGGTCCGGTTCATCTCGCCGATCTTGAAGGCAATATCGGCCGCCAGCGTCTCAAGCGGCGCCTGCGCCTCGGGGTAGGGGGCGAGAATCTCGCGCAGGTGGACGAGTTGCTCGTCCACCAGGGGCAGGGCAGAGGTGTAGGGTTCGAGATAGGCGGGATCGAGCGTAATGATGAAGCCGCGCTGCCCGGTCTCGAGATCCTGAAGTTGTGAACGCAGATCGACAGCCACGCGCCGGGCGATGCGGGCTTCGATCACTTCGTCGAAATAGCCCTGCGATCGCTCCACCAGCCATATATTTGCCCCGACAATCCCCAGAAGTGCGAGCAGGCCCACCAGCAGAAACAAGGCGGTAGAGCGGACGAATGACTTGCTGGTTATGGGCATGAAGGCTCCCGACGGGGCAGTTGGCCTTTTTCATGACGCCAATGAATCCGTGCCGCAATAAAATAGATTAATTGTGTGGTGATTTTTCTGCCCGGCCCATGCCCGATCGCTCATGGGAAACAAAATCTTAAGCGTCCATATGCAAATGTCGGGAATGGTCTGCATGGTCGATTGCGGCGGCCTGAATTGGAGTTTTGGTCAGTATGGGCAAGCGGCACCTGCCCGAATCCCCGGTGATGGATGCGCCTCACGTTCCCGTCCTTCTGGATGAGGTTGTGGCCGCGTTTGCCCCGCTTGCTGGCCGGCGTATCGTCGATGGCACTTTTGGCGCGGGCGGCTATTCGCGTGCTCTGCTCGAGGCCGGCGCCGATGTCATCGCCATCGATCGCGATCCCAACGTAAAGCCGCATGCCGACCGGCTTGCTGCCGATTTTCCCGGGCGCTTCCATTTCGTTCCCGGTACTTTTTCCGAACTCGATGGGCTTGCAGCCCCTTTCGCGCCGATTCATGGCGTGGTGCTCGATATCGGCGTCAGTTCCATGCAGCTCGACGAGAGCGAGCGCGGTTTTTCCTTCATGCGCGACGGTCCGCTCGATATGCGCATGAGCCAGTCGGGCGAAAGCGCTGCCGATCTCGTCAATACGCTCGAACAGGATGCGCTGGCCAATCTGCTCTTTGCCTTTGGCGAGGAGCGCAAGTCGCGCCGCATTGCCCAATTCATCGTCGCTGCCCGCGAAAACGCAGAGATCACCACCACGCTCGAATTGGCCCGCATCATCGAAAAGGCCATTGGCCGCAAGCCGGGCGATGCCCATCCCGCCACCCGCTCTTTCCAGGCGCTGCGTATCGCGGTGAATGGCGAATTCGACCAGCTTGTCGAAGGTCTCTTTGCTGCCGAACGTCTTCTCGCCGAGGGCGGCATTCTTGCCGTCGTTAGCTTCCATTCGCTCGAAGACCGTATCGTCAAGCGCTTCTTCGATCCCGACAAGGGCGGTCCTGCACAGTCGCGCCATCTGCCTCAGGTCAAGCTCGATCCGCGCCGCTGGGATCCCGTCGCCAAGGCGATCAAGCCGGGCAAGGCCGAACTCGACCGCAATCCGCGGTCCCGCTCGTCCGTTCTGCGCAGCGCTGTCCGCACTGGTGTCGAAGCGCGGGCCGTCTCGCACGATCAGCTCGGTGTTCCCGTCGTCAGGGGTGCTGCATGATCCGGCAACTCAATATTTTCCTGATCTGCACCAGCATCGTCATGCTGGTCGGCGTCTATATGCTGAAATTTTCCATCGAAGGCACCGCTGCCGAACGCACTCAATTGCAAATCCATATTTCCGAGCAGGAAGACGATTTGACCACGCTCAAGGCCGATTGGGCCGTGCTGAACCAGCCCGGCTATGTCGAGCCTATCGTGCGCCGCCACGAGGCTGAACTCGGGGTCGTGCAGGTGCAGCAGAAGCAGTTCGGTTCTTTCGCCGACCTGCCCATGCGCCCGGCCAAGCCCGATACGGCCGCCATGGATGCGCTTTTCCTCGCCATCGACGCGGGTATCGACCCCATCGATGCCATTCTTGAGCTGGAGGGGATTGAATGACCATAACCGCAGACGGTCATGCGCCCACCATTTCGCTCGACGGCGTGCGCAAGGCGCGCGGCAATCTTACCCAGGCCCGTATCCGCTGGATGATCCTGGCGCTGGTGATCGGCTTCGGTGCCGTCGGCGGGCGCCTTGTCCAGCTCGGCATGGTCGAAACCGACACCACCATCGAAGGCCAGACGCGCGACGCCATCACTGCGACCCGTCCGCCGATCCTTGATCGCAACGGTCTCGAAATGGCCGTCGATATTCGCGTGCCCTCGCTCTATGCCGAGCCCCGCCGCATCATCGATGTCGAAGAGGCCGTGACGAAGCTGCGCACCGTGCTGCCCGACCTCAGCGAGGAATGGCTGCGCAATCGCCTTACCGGCGACAAGGGCTTTGTCTGGATCAAGCGCGAACTGACCCCGGCCATCGAGGAGCAGGTGATGCGCCTCGGTATTCCGGGCATCGACTTCATCACCGAATCCAAGCGCTTTTACCCGGCCATGAACGAGGCCAGCCATGTGCTCGGCTCGACCAATGTGGACAATCAGGGCATTGCCGGCATCGAGCGTCACATGGATACCGAATCCATTGCGCTCCTGCAGGAGCTCGGCCTGGCCCGCGGCAATGCGCTGACCCCGGTCGAACTCAGCATCGACATGCGCGTGCAGCATGTGCTGCATGACCAGCTTGTCGACGCCATGAACCGCTATCAGGCCATTGCCGCGGCCGGCGCCATGATCGATATCTATACTGGGGAAATCATCGCCCTGGCCTCCCTGCCGGATTTCAATCCGAACGATCCGGCTTCGGCGCTGGTCAAGGACACGTTCAATCGCATCACCTCGGGCATTTTCGAACCCGGCTCGATCTTCAAGACGGTGACGCTGGCCGGCGCCCTCGACAGCGGCATGGTTCGCATCACCGACGATTTCGATGCGCGTTACGGCGTCCGTTTCGGCCGCTATACCATCGACGATTTCCACGGCAAGCACCGCATCCTGAGCCTGCCCGAGGTCTACAAATACTCGTCCAATATCGGCACGATCCGCATCATGCAGGCGATGGGCAAGGACAATTACCGCGCCTTCCTCAGCCGCATGAAGTTCGATCAGCGCGTGCAGTTCGAGCTGCCCGAAATGCGCGTCCCCAATGTGCCCAAGACCTTCTCGGAGGTTGGCGCGGCCACCGCATCGTTCGGGCACGGCCTGTCGGTTTCGCCGCTGCACATGCTCACCGCCTATGCCGCCCTAGTCAATGGCGGCAACTATATCGCTCCAACTCTCTACAAGCGCAGCGTCGCCGACGCCGAGCCGCTTTACGAGCGCGTTGTGCAGCCCCAGACCAGCGCCTATATGCGCTATCTCATGCGTCTCAACGCCATTTCGACCGGCGGCTCGGGCTCGCAGATGAACAAGGCGGCGCAGGGCTATCGAGTCGGCGGCAAGACCGGCACCGCCGAAAAGGTGGTCGATGGCCGTTATTCGTCCAGCAAGGTCACAAACTTCTTTGCCTCGGCCTTCCCGCTCGATAATCCGCGTTATGCCATGGTCATCATGGTGGACGAGCCGAAGGCGGAAAACCCGCAATCCGGCACCACGGCCGGCTGGAATGCCGGAACGGTGACGGGCAGGGTCGTGCAGCGCGTCGCGCCCATGCTCGGTATTGCCCCGGATTTCGAGGGAATACTTGATCAGCAGATCGTTCCGCCCGAAGTCAGGCGGATCTTTCCAGAAGGATATTGATTCGTGTCTCTTAGCGTCTCGCAACTGCTCGAAGGTTCCGGCGCCCGCCCCAAGAAGGGGTTGGGCACGGTCTTTGGCCTTAATTCGGACAGCCGGCGCATCGAGCCGGGAGATATCTTCTTCGCGCTGCCGGGCCAGAAGGTCCACGGCAACGAATTCATCACCGATGCCGTGCATCGCGGCGCCCTGGCTGTCGTGACTGACATTCATCCCGTGGGCGATCCGGGCGTGCCGGTGATCGTGGTCAAGGACGTTCGCGCCTCCTATGCCCGCGCCGCCTCGCGCGTGTTCGAGCCGCAGCCGGAAATCTCGGTTGCCGTCACCGGCACCAATGGCAAGACCTCGGTCGCTTCTTTCGTGCGCCAGATCTGGGACTATGCCGGCGTACCCGGCGCCAGCGTCGGCACGCTCGGGGTGCAGACGGCCAAGCGCACCATAGAGGGGGCGCTGACCACGCCGGATTCGCGCACACTACATCAGGCGCTGCGGGCCCTCCGCGCCCAGGGTGTCGATCACGTCGCCGTCGAAGCGTCCAGCCACGGCCTCGACCAGCGCCGGCTCGATGGCATTCATTTCGAAGCCGTTGCCTTCACCAATCTTAGCCGCGACCATCTCGATTATCACAAGGATATGGACGAGTACCGCAATGCCAAGCTGCGGCTCTTTTCCGACCTTCTGGTCGATGGCGGCGCCGCCGTCGTCAATGTGGACGATCCCGAATACGAACCCTTCATGTTCGCCGCGCTTTCGGCCAATGCGACGCTGCTCACCGTCGGCCGGGAAGGGGCCTATATCGAGATCATCTCGATCAAGCCCGAAGGCTATGGCCAGCGCGTGCAGATTCGCCATGTCGGCGAACTCGTCGATTTCCACCTGCAGATTCCCGGAGAATTCCAGGTTTCCAACGCCCTGATCGCGGCGGCTCTCGCCATGTCCTCGGGCGTCGACAAGGCCGATGCCTTTGCGGCGCTGCCGAACCTCGTGGGTGCGGTCGGCCGTCTCGAACTCGTCGGCGAATATAATGGCGCGGCGATTTTCGTGGATTATTCGCACAAGCCCGAAGCCCTGCGCACCGCGCTCAACACCCTGCGCCCCTATGTCAAGGGCAAGCTCCGCGTCGTCTTCGGCTGTGGCGGCGACCGCGACAAGGGCAAGCGCCCGCAAATGGGCGCAATTGCCAGCGAACTTGCCGATGACGTCATCGTGACGGACGACAATCCGCGCACCGAGGATGCTGCCGCCATTCGCGCCCAGATCCTGGCCGAGGCAAAGGGGGCCAGGGAAATTGCCGATCGCAAGACAGCCATCGAAACGGCCGTCAAATCCCTGCAAAAGGGCGACGTCCTGCTCGTGGCCGGCAAAGGCCACGAAACCTACCAGATCATCGGCACCACCAAGCACCATTTCTCCGACCACGAAGTGGTCGCTGAAGCGATCAAGGGCTGAGGCATTATTGCCTCCCCGGGCGCCGGCGCGCACCTCCCCCTTGCTGGGGGAGGATGGGAGGTGGTGGTGGCCTATCGCGACAATTGCGCATAAAAGCACCCCCATCCCAGCCCTCCCCACAAGGGGGAGGGTGTTGAACCGCGCGTGTGGCAGGCCCAGATGACCCAACCTCTCTACACCCTCGATGACATCCTGGCCGCCACCGGCGGCCATGCCGAGGGCGTCGCCACCGAGGCTATCCGCTCCATCTCCATCGATTCGCGCGAAATCGGCCCGGATGCGCTTTTTGTCGCCATCAAGGGCGACCGCTTCGACGGCCATGACTTCGTCGATACCGCGCTCGCCAATGGCGCCGTCGCCGCTCTCGTCAGCCGCGGCAGCGGGGCAGGGCGCATCACCGTCCCCGACGCGCTCGGCGGTCTCGTCGATCTCGCCCGCGCCGACCGCGCCCGTAGCCGTGCCTTGATCGTCGGCGTCACCGGCAGTGTCGGCAAGACCACGACCAAGGAAGCGCTTCGCGTGGTCTTCGAAGCGGCCGGGGAAACCCACGCTTCCATCAAAAGCTTCAACAATCACTGGGGCGTGCCGCTGATGCTGGCCCGCATGCCCGAAACGGCCCAGTTCGGCGTCTTCGAAATGGGCATGAATGCCCCTGACGAAATCCGCCCCCTCAGCCAACTGGTGCGCCCGCATATCGCCGTCATCACCACCATCGCCCCCGCGCATCTCGAAAAGCTCGGCAGTCTCGAAGCCATCGCCCAGGCCAAGGCCGAAATCTTTGCGGGCCTCGAGCCGGGCGGCACCGCCGTCATCAATGCCGACCATCCCCAGATCGGCCTGCTGCTCGAAGCCGCCCGGGCGGCCGGCGTCGGCCGCGTCGTCACCTTCGGTTTTGCCCGCGGTGTCGATTGGCAGATCATCGACGCCGAAACCGCCGGCGACCGCAGCTTTGCCACTGTCCTCAATGGCGAAAATCGCCATGCCCTCACCATCGGCGTTGCCGGCCGGCATATGTTGAGCAATGCCACCGCCGCCTTGGCTGTCGCGGACATTGCCGGTATCGCCCCGGAAATCGCTCTCCGCGCCCTTGCCGGCTTCGGTCCGCAGCCGGGTCGCGGCCAGCGCATCTTCCTCGGGCCAAAAGAAAAACCGCTGCTGCTGATCGATGAAAGCTATAATGCCAATACCGCTTCGATGAGTGCGGCGCTGGATGTCTTCGGCTCGGTCGCCGCGCCCAATGGCCGCAAGATCGCGGTGCTCGGCGATATGCTCGAACTCGGCGATGCCGGTCCCGCGCTCCATACCGGCCTTGCCGATGCGGTCCACGCCAGCGGCGCGGACGAGGTCTATCTGGTGGGCGCGTCAATGGCGCATCTGGCTCCGGCGCTGCCGTCCACGCTGTTTTCCCGGCATTTCACAACCGTGGATCAAGCCTTGCCCGAGCTGCTTGCGGCGCTTGCCTATGGTGATGCAGTTATGGTCAAAGGATCGAACGGTGTAGGGCTTTCCCGCCTTGTTGCCGCCATCAAAGACAAGTTTGAACAGCGCTAGGGACCGACAACGGTTGGTCTAGAGACGCCAAGCAGGACATCCGAAGAGCATGCTCTATTTTCTCGGCCAGTTGGGTGACTCCCTCGCCGCGTTCAACGTCTTCCGCTACATCACCTTCCGCACCGCGGGGGCGATGATCACCGCGCTCTTCTTCGTCTTCATGTTCGGTCCGGGCATGATCGCGCTCTTGCGTCTCAAGCAGGGCAGGGGCCAGCCGATCCGCGAAGACGGTCCGGCGACGCACCTCCTGACCAAGAAGGGCACGCCAACCATGGGCGGGCTCATGATCCTGTCGGGTGCGGTCATTTCTACCCTTTTGTGGTCGAACCTTTCCAATGGCTATGTCTGGGTGGTGCTCTTCGTCACCATCGGCTTCGGCGCCATCGGCTTTTACGACGACTATCTCAAGGTCAAGCGCATGAGCCACAAGGGCTTTGGCTCGCGCCAGCGCCTGCTGCTCGAAGCCATTATCGGCTGTATCGCGGCCTTCGCCATTTCCCAGCTCGCCGCCGGGGCCTATGGCACTTCGCTGCTCTTCCCCTTCGTAAAAGACCTCGCGGTCAATCTGGGCTATTTCTACATTCTCTTCGGCGGCTTCGTCGTCGTGGCGGCCGGTAACTCGGTCAACCTCACCGATGGTCTCGATGGCCTCGCCATCGTCCCGGTCATGGTCGCGGCCGGTTGCTTCGGGTTTATCGCCTATCTCGTCGGCAGCCAGAACTATGCCGATTACCTGTTGCTCAACGCCGTCCCCGGCACGGCCGAGCTTGCCGTCGTCTGCGGCGCGCTGATCGGCGCGGGCCTCGGCTTCCTCTGGTTCAACGCCCCGCCCGCCCAGATTTTCATGGGCGATACCGGCTCCCTGGCCCTTGGCGGCGCCCTCGGCACCATCGCCGTTGCCACCAAGCATGAAATCGTCCTCGGCATTATCGGCGGCCTCTTCGTGCTCGAAACCGTTTCGGTGATCGTGCAGGTGACCTCTTTCCGCCTCACCGGCAAACGCGTCTTCCGAATGGCGCCGATTCACCACCATTTCGAGCATCTGGGCTGGACCGAAAGCCAGGTGGTCATCCGCTTCTGGATCATTTCGTTCGTCCTGGCGCTGATCGGCCTTTCGAGCCTCAAGCTGCGTTAAAAAGTAGACCTCATCCTGAGCTTGTCGAAGGACGAGGTCGTGGCACCAAAGCCCTGGCGTGCCCGACCTCCTGGTTCGACAGGCTCACCATGAGGTCTTCGTGGGATCGCGAAACTGACTCGCAAAACGCGAAATCCCTTACCAAATCGGTAACTACCACTCGGTACAATTGTCTGCAGTTTGTACCGAGTAGCCGGCCCAGCTCCATGATGTTCTCCCGCGCCGAAAAAACGCCCCTCGCCGAATGGTGGTGGTCGATTGACCGCGAATTGCTTTCCGGCCTGATCCTGCTCCTCATCTGCGGCATGGTCCTCAGCCTCGCCGCCAGTCCCCCGGTTGCCGAGCGCATCGGGCTCAACGAGTGGCACTTCGTCATTCGCCACGCCATGTTCTGCCTCCTCGCAGTGCCGGTCATGCTCGCCACCTCGATGATGAGCCACCGGCAGGCGCGCTTTGCAGCTTTGGGCACACTGATCGTCATGACGATCCTCCTTTGGGCCACGCTGCGCTTCGGCACCGAGGTAAAGGGCGCCCGGCGCTGGGTGACCTTTGTCGGTCAATCGGTGCAGCCCTCCGAATTCGTCAAACCCGCCTTTGCCGTCATCGGTGCCTGGCTCTTTGCCGAATATATGATCCATCGCAATGTGCCCGGCCGCCTCATCGCAACCGCGATCATGCTGGTCATCGTCTCCGGCCTGCTGCTCCAGCCCGACATCGGCCAGACGGCACTGATCCTGGCGACCTGGGCCGTGCTGCTGTTTCTGTCCGGCATTTCCTGGTGGATCATCATCGGCCTGGCCGGTGCTGCCGGCGGCCTGCTCGTGGGCGCCTATGTCTTCTTCCCGCACTTCGCGCGCCGCATCGATACCTTTCTCAACCCCGAGGGCGGCGGCAATACCTACCAGATCGACCGTGCCCTGCAGTCCCTTGCCGAAGGCGGCTGGTTCGGCCGCGGCCCGGGCGAGTCGATGGCCAAGAAGCTGATCCCCGACGCCCATGCCGACTATGTCTTCTCCGCCGCAGCCGGCGAGTACGGCATTCTCTTCTGCATGGCGCTGGTCGGGCTCATCGCCTTCATCGTCCTGCGCGCCATGATGGGTGCGCAGCGCCAGCAGAGCCTCTTCGCCCGCCTTGCCGCTTCCACAATCGCCATTCAGTTTGCCATGCAGTCAGGCATCAACCTCGCCGTGAATCTCAATCTGATTCCCCCCAAGGGCATGACGCTGCCATTCGTATCCTATGGCGGCACCTCCATGCTGGCGGTCGCCTTCGGCATGGGGTTGATGCTGGCCATGACAAGAACGAAACCTGAGGAGCGCATGACTACCGGCATCCCATCCTATCGCAGCGCCGTGGTCGCTCCCGCTGAATGAAGACTTTTGTCCTTATGGCCGGCGGTACCGGCGGCCATCTCTTTCCCGCCATGGCCCTCGCGCAGGAGTTGATCCGCCGCGGCCATGCCGTCGAGCTGATGACCGACCATCGCGTCGAAGGCTATGGTCAGGATTTCCCTGCTCGCCGCATCCATATGGTTCCCTCGGCCACCCCGAGCCTCACCAATCCCCTCAAGTTCGCCGGCGCCAGCCTCACCATTGCCAAGGGCGTCGCCAAGTCCTTCGGCATTTTGCGCGCCTTGCGTCCGGATGCGGTGATCGGCTTTGGCGGCTATCCCACTTTTCCGCCCTTCATCGCGGCAAGCCTTCTCAGCATTCCGGGCATTCTTCACGAGCAAAACGCCGTCATGGGCCGCGCCAACCGCGCTCTCAGCCGCTTTGCCGACATACTCGCCCTGAGCTTTGCCAAGACACGCTTTGCCGACGATCAAGGCCTTGAAAAAGTGCTCACCGGCAATCCCGTGCGCGATCGCGTGCGCGCCATCGCCGCCAGCCCGTTTCCCGAATTTTCCGCCACGAGCCCCATCAATCTCGTGGTCTTCGGTGGCAGCCAGGGCGCCCGCGCGATTTCCGACATCGTGCCCGACGCCATCTCCCTTCTGCCCGATGCCCTGCGTGCCCGCCTCCGCATCGTCCAGCAGGTGCGGCAGGAAGATCTCGATCGCGTCACCAAAATTTACCGCCAGTCGCGCACCAGCGTCGAACTCGCGCCCTTCTTCACCGATCTGCCCGAACGCATTGCGCAAAGCCATCTGGTCATCGGGCGCTCCGGCGCTTCGACCATTGCCGAACTGACCGTCATCGGCCGCCCCTCGATCCTTATTCCGCTGCCCGGGGCCCTCGATGCCGACCAGAAGAACAATGCTCTTGTGGTTGAGCAGGGCGGCGGCGGCTGGGTGATGGAACAGGCCGCGCTTTCGCCGCAATCGCTTGCCACTCGCCTCGAAGAATTGTTTACCGACCCCACAAGCCTCGCAGAGGCTGCCAGCGCCGCTCAAGCCCTGGGCCAGCCGCGCGCCGTTGAAAAGCTCGCCGACCTCGCGGAAAGCCTGGCCGGTCAGGGCACAAGCACATTGGAAGCCGCCTCATGAAAATGCCCCGCAATATCGGCCCGGTCCACTTCATCGGTATCGGCGGCATCGGCATGAGCGGCATTGCCGAAATCCTGCACAATCAGGGCTATACGGTCCAGGGCTCCGATGCCTCGCTCAATCCCAATGTCCAGCGCCTCAGGGACATGGGCATCAGGGTCGAGATCGGCCAGAGCGGCGATAATCTGGGCAAGGCCGAAGTCGTCGTCGTCTCCTCGGCCATCAAGAAGGACAATCCCGAGCTGGTCGCCGCCCGCGCCCGCGCGCTGCCCATCGTGCGCCGCGCCGAGATGCTGGCCGAAATCATGCGCTTCAAGACCGCCATCGCCATCGGCGGCACCCACGGCAAGACCACGACGACGACGCTGGTTGCCACGCTCCTCGATGCCGGCAATCTCGATCCCACCGTCATCAATGGCGGCATCATCAATGCCTATGGCACCAATGCGCGCCTGGGGGCAGGGGAATGGATGGTGGTCGAGGCCGACGAAAGCGACGGCACGTTCATAAAACTGCCCGCTGACGTGGCCGTCGTGACCAATATCGACCCCGAACACCTCGACCACTACGGCGACTTCGAAGGCGTAAAAAAGGCCTTCCACCAATTCGTCGAAAACGTGCCCTTCTACGGTTTCGCCGTCATGTGCCTCGACCACCCCGAGGTGCAATCGCTGGTCGGCGAAATCCGCGACCGCCGCGTCATCACCTATGGCCGCAATCCGCAGGCCGATGTGCGGCTGGTCGAGCTTGAGAACAGGGGCGGCGTGCAGCATTTCTCCGTCGAGATTCGCGACCGCATTCGCCAGACCCAGTTGCGCATCGATGGTCTCGAACTCCCCATGCCCGGCGTCCACAACGCGCTCAACGCGCTCGCCGCCATCGCCGTGGCCGATCAGCTCCACGTTCCCGCCGAAGCCATCCGCCGCGGCCTAAAAGGCTTTACCGGCGTCAAGCGCCGCTTCACCAAGACCGGCGAAGTCGGCGGCGTCACCGTCATCGATGACTATGGCCATCACCCGGTCGAAATCGCGGCCGTGCTTCGTGCCGCGCGCCAGTCGGCCCGCCGCGATGTCGTGGCCGTCGTCCAGCCGCACCGCTATTCGCGCGTCCACGACCTCTTCGATGATTTCGCCGCCTGCTTCAACGATGCCGATACCGTCATCGTCGCCCCCATCTATGCCGCCGGCGAACAGCCGCTGCCGGGGGTGACCCACGAAGAACTGGTCAACCGCATCCGGGCCCGCGGCCATCGCGATGCGCGCGTGCTGGAAAAACCCGAAGACCTCGCCGCCCTGATCGCCTCCCGCGTCGAAGACGGCGACTACGTCGTCTGCCTCGGCGCCGGCAACATCACCCAATGGGCTGCTACCCTTCCGGGTGAGTTGGGCAAGCTGATGGGGCAGGAGCCGAAGTGAGCTTTTCGCGCCGCGGCAAGTCCCCCCTCCCGGCCTCCTCCGCAAGGGGCGAGGTGTCCTATGCCGTTTTTGGCACTTTCATGCCCCACGCTCCATCCCTGCACCTCCCCCTTGATGGGGGAAGCCGGGAGGGGGTGAGTCCTACTCTCAACACCCACGGAGCCGCCCCATGACCAAGCACGTCGCCGTCCTCATGGGTGGCTGGAACAATGAGCGCCCCGTATCGCTGATGACCGGGGCCGGTTGCGCCGCGGCCCTGCGCAGCGCCGGCTATCAGGTCAGCGAGGTCGATGTCGGGCGCGATGTCGTCCAGGTGCTCACCGCCCTCAAGCCCGATGTCGCCTTCAACGCCCTTCACGGCCCCTTCGGCGAAGGCGGCTATATCCAGGGCGTGCTCGAACTCCTCGAAATCCCCTATACCCATTCCGGCGTCCTGGCCTCGTCCCTCGCCATGAACAAGCATCAGGCCAAGATCCTGTTCAAGGCCGCCGGCATTCCGGTCACCGATCACGTCATCGTTTCGCGGGCCGAGGCCGCCCGCGCCCATGTGATGCCGCCGCCCTATGTCATAAAGCCCGTGGCCGATGGCTCCAGCTTCGGCGTCTTCATCGTCAAGGCCGAGACCAGCCATCCGCCGCAGGAGCTTTTGCGCGAGGACTGGACCTCGGGCGAGGAAATGATGGTGGAACGCTTCATTCCCGGCCGCGAGCTCACCTGCGCCGTCATGGGCGACGTGGCCCTTGGCGTCACCGAAATCGTCACCGACCGCACCTTTTTCAACTACGAAGCCAAATATACCGAAGGTGGCGCCGTCCACGTTCTGCCGGCGCAGTTGAAACCGAAAATTTACGACAAAGTGCAACAATTCAGTTTAGCCGCCCATGCGGCGCTCGGCTGTCGCGGACTGACGCGGTGCGATTTCCGCTACAATGATGCGGCAGGCGAGGATGGTGAACTGGTGCTCCTCGAGATCAACACCCAGCCGGGTATGACCGAGGTGTCCCTGGCGCCCGAACAAGCTGCTTATGCGGGCCACTCCTACGCGGAGCTATGCGCCTGGCTGGTGGAGGATGCGAGTTGCAACAGGTAAAGAGCGAGGCTTTTTTCGCCGGGGCCCGTCCCGTCGATCCCCGCACACTCCCTGTTCCCGCGCGCCGCTCCCCGCTGCAGCGCGTCAATAATCGCTTCAACCGCGCCTTCGTCCTGCATGGCGCCACCATTCGCCGCAGCTTCATGGTTGCGGGCCTGCTGGCCTGCGCCACGGCAGTCTATGCCGCTCACGAACCCATCGGCACCGGCATTGCCACGCTCTCGACCCTGGCGCAGGGCGGCTTTGCCGATGCGGGCCTGTCGGTCGGCGAGATTTCCATTTCCGGCCAGACCCTGACCTCCGAGCAGGCGATTTTCGACGCCCTCGGTATTCAGCCCGATACCTCCACCCTGGCTTTCGATGTCGAAGCCGCCCGCGAGCGCATCGCCGCGCTTCCGGCCATCGACACCGTCACCGTCCGCAAGACCTATCCGGCCGATGTCTCGGTTTCGGTAACCGAGCACGTCCCCGTCGCCCGCTGGCGCGTCGATGGCATCACCTTCGTGATCGATTCGACCGGCGCCCAGATCGGGGAAGATCGCGGTGCCTATTCCGACCTGCCGCTCGTCATCGGCGATGGCGCCGCCGACGACGCGCTCGTCATGATCCGCGCCCTCAGCCATGTCCCGCAATTGCAGGATGGCCTCGTGGCCCTTTCGCGCATCGCCGACCGGCGTTGGGACATGATCTATGACACCGGCCTCCGCATCCAGCTGCCCGAGCAGGGCGTCGCCCAGGCGCTCGTGAAACTCGCCGCCTATCAATCCGAATATCAACTGCTCCAGCGCGACCTCGACGTCATCGACCTGCGCGTCGATAGCGTCGTCGCCGTGCGTCCGACCAAACGCGAAGACCCCAAAAAATCATGATGACCGATGCGATGACATCTCGGTTGCGACCCGTTCAGCCCGGCAAGACGACCCTTGTCGCGGTGCTCGACATCGGCTCCACCAAGATTTGCTGCGTCATCGCCCGCCTCGTGCCCCGCGCCGAAGGCAGGTCGCTGCGCGGCCGCTCGCATCAGGCCGAAGTGATCGGTTTTGGTTACGGGCCGTCCTCGGGCGTCAAGAGCGGTGTCGTCACCGATATCGAAAAGGCCGAGCAGGCCATCCGCAATGTCGTGGGCATGGCCGAACGCGCCGCCGGCCTGACGCTCGAATCCGTGCTGGTCAATGTCACGGCCGGCCGCCTTGGCTCGGAAACCTTCTCCGCCGCCGTCTCGCTCGATGGTCAGGAAGTCGAAAAGACCGACATCGTGCGCGTGCTGAAAGCCGTCAATTCGCGCTCCGTCCGGCCCGAACGCTCGATCATCCACGCGTTGCCCATCGGTTACGCCCTGGACGGCCAGAAGGGCATTCGCGATCCCAAGGGCATGGTGGGGGAAAAGCTCGGCGTCGATGTCGCCGTGATCTCCGCCGAAACCCTTGCCATGCGCAATCTCGAACTGGTGCTGCATCGCTGCCACCTGCAGATCGAAGCGCTTGTCGCCACGCCCTATGCCTCGGGTCTTGCCAGCCTTGTCGATGACGAAGCCCAGCTCGGCGTTGCCTGCCTCGATTTCGGCGGTGCCACCACCACGGTTTCCGTCTTCAACGACGGGCACCTGGTCTATGCCGACGCCATCGCCATCGGCGGCCACCACCTGACCCTCGACATTGCCCGCCAGCTGTCGGTCAGCGTCGCCGATGCGGAGCGCCTGAAAACCCTTTATGGCTCCGTGCTGCCCGGCCAGGCCGATGAGCGCGACATGATCCCGATCCAGCCAGTCGGTGCCGCGCTCGACGAAGCGCCGGGGCAGGTGGCCCGTTCGGTTCTCACCCGCATCATGCGCCCGCGCATCGAGGAAATCCTCACCGCCATTCGTGACCGCATGCAGGCCACCGGCATGATGGACATCTGCGGCCGCCGTTTCGTCCTCACCGGGGGCGGCAGCGAGCTGACGGGCCTGCCCGAAGTTGCCCGCCGGACCCTCGCGCGAAACGTCCGCAATGGCCGCCCCATGGGCATTGCCGGCCTGCCGGAAATCGCCAAGAGCGCCGCCTTCTCGACCGTCGCCGGCATGCTGGTCTATCCCCAGATTTGCGCCCAGGAATATGTCGAGCCGCGCACGTCCCGCCGCCTCACCGGCACCGATGGCTATATCGCCCGCGTCGGCAATTGGCTGCGCCACAGCTTTTAATTGGGCCCGCCGGCACCTAGATTGCGCTCATGAGCAAGCACATCTTCAAGAACCGGGCCGCCCATGTGCCCGATTTCTGCCGCCCCACCTTCGACGTTATCGCCCAGTTCGGCAGCAAATGGTCGATCTTCGTCATGGGCAGTCTTAATGACGGTCCGCGCCGGTTTACCGAATTGGAAGAATCGATTCCCGGCATATCCCAGCGCATGCTGACCCTGACGCTGCGCACTCTGGAGCGGGACGGCATCGTGTCCCGCCAGGTGACGCCCTCGATCCCGCCCCGGGTCGATTACGAACTGACCGAGCGCGGCCGCAGCGCTCTGGCCCCGCTCACCGCGCTTCACCAGTGGGCGCAGGAGCATGGCGACGGAATCGAAGCCTCGCGCCGCGACTTCGACGGCCGGGACGTGTAACCGGCATACATTTTTGTTCGTCCCGAACAAAAATCTCCCGATCTTGAGAGGTGGGCGGGGCAGGGTCCATTTCCGGTCTGGTTGATACCACCAGTCAGGAATTCACTATGACCACTAAGCCCCGCATCGGCATCGTCATCAGCACGACGCGCGCTACCCGTTTTGCCGACAAGCCGACCAATTGGCTCAAAGCCATTGCCGAGGCGCGCGATGACATCGAGATCGAGATCGTCGATCTGCGCGATTATCCCATGCCCTTTTTCGAGGAAGCCATGTCTCCGGGCTATGTTCCGGCCAATCACCCCGCCGCACAGGCCTGGGCCAAGACCATGGCAAGGCTCGACGGCTATATCTTCGTCACGGCCGAGTACAATCATTCGATCTCCGGCGTGCTCAAGAACGCGCTCGACCATGCCTATCCCGAATATTCCAAGAAGCCGGCGGCCTTCCTCGGCTATGGCGGCGTCGGCGGCGCCCGCGCCGTCCAGCAGCTCCGTCTGATCCTTGCCGAATTGCAGATCGCCACTCTCAAATTCGCCGTCCACATCAACGCCAACGAAATGCTGCCGCTGATGAAGGATGAAAAGGATTTCGCCGACTTTCCCTATCTCGCCGACGCCGCAAAACTCATGCTCGACGATCTTGCCTGGTGGGCCGGCGCGCTGAAGGCCGCACGGGCGGCTTAACCGGCGCTGTCCAACTCCTGATCGCACCGCGCCATTCGCGACACTTTTCTTGATCCACGATGTCATTCCCGCTTTCGCGGGGATGACACGGTGGGACGATGAGGACTGCGCGGGGTCGCGGTGTTGCCTAAGAAAAACGCCTTACCAGTCCGCCTTCACCCCAAGCTTCTCCTCCAGCACCCGGCGCGTTGCCGCCTCGAATGCCTCCGGCCATTCCACGCCCAGCCGCTCGGCCATTGCCTTTGCCCGCGGCATGAACACGCGCGCCACCGCCAGATGCCCTTCGATCACCGCCTCCGCCGTGGCGTTCGGAAAGGGCAGGTCGCTCATGATTCTGATCTGCTCTGCCGGCAGGAGCTTCGACATGTGCAGAATGCCGCCGGTGTCGGGGTCGCTGACGTCCTGCATATAAAGGTCGGCGAGCAGTCCGCGCAGCAACCCGTTGCCCATCACGGCCGTCAGATATTCTCCCCGTCCCATCGCCACCGGCGTCAGCCCGAGAATGCGGATGAATTCATTGATCTGGTAGCGCAGCGCATGCGGATTGGGCGTTTTGAGGGGCAGGGTGGCCGGCAGGCCCTCATATATGCCGTCCCGGTCGATAAGCGGCACGATCGTATTTTTGGCCCGATGCCCGATTTGGCCCGGCTCGACCATATTGAGGTCACAGCGCAGCCAGTCCTCGGTCACGGCATTGATCAGGAATCCGCCGCGCTCCAGCTCATTCCAGTAAACCACCGGCTGTAGCGTGTGCAGTGCCGTCCGCCAGCGGTCCGCAACACTGCGTTGCTCGCTTTTGTCGACCACAGCCAGCAAGTCGACATCGCTCCATTCGTCGTGTGTGCCACGCCCGAAGCTGCCGGAAAGAAAGAGGCCGCGTACGGCCTCGTCATCTGCGAATGTGGTTTTTGCCGCGGCGATAATGTCTTGCTGGTTCATGCTGCCCTCCGAAGAGGAGCCTAGCCGCGCCCCAGCACGTTGGCCAGTTCAGCCTTAGCTACCCGCATAGGCCTTTTCGAGGTCCGCCAGGATCAGCTTCTTCATGCCCATCATCGCCTGCATGGCGCGGCCTGCGCCTGCCTTGTCGGGACCGAAGACGGTGTCGCGGAACTGCTTTGGCACCACTTGCCAGGAGAAGCCGAACTTGTCCTTGCACCAGCCGCACATGCTCTCTTCGCCGCCATTGTCGACGAATGTGTTCCAGTAATAGTCGACCTCCGCCTGGCCGTCACACTCGATCATTATGCTGACCGCCTCGGTGAAGGGGAATCGCGGGCCGCCGTTGAGTAGGAAGATTTGCTGGCCGGCGAGCTCGATCACGGCGGTGAACGCAGCAGAATCAGGGGAATTGCGTACGAGCTCGATCACCTTCGAATCCTTGAAAGTGGTCGTATAGAACTTGATTGCCTCGTCGATACGGTCATCGAACCACAGGCAGGGGGTCAGCTTGGTCATCACGATCTCCTCTCTTAATGAATAACCAAAAGGCTATATGCGTATTTGGTTATGAAATAAAAGTCCGGCTGTCAAGCCGGTTTGCGGGGGTTCTCGCGGTTAACGGGGTGTGAATGGGTAACCGCACTGTCTCGCAATTTGCGTAGAAGTTAACGCGGTTGGGACAATTGTTAGGCTCTGGTTAACGAATTGGCGGGTAAATCTTTACCTAACCACGCCACCTATGGGGCCAAGCCATAAATGACCATCAATCTCACGATCCCCGATATCCAGGAACTCAAGCCCCGCATTACTGTTTTCGGTGCCGGCGGCGCCGGGGGTAACGCCGTCAACAACATGATCGAATCCGGTCTCAGCGGCGTCGATTTCGTGGTGGCGAATACGGACGCCCAGGCCTTGGCCCTCTCCAAGGCCCAGCGCATCATTCAGCTTGGCGTCGGCGTCACCGAAGGCCTTGGCGCTGGTTCGCACCCGGAAGTGGGTCGCGCCGCTGCCGAAGAAAGCTGGGACGAGATCAACGACCATCTCTCCGGCTCGCATATGGTGTTCATCACCGCCGGCATGGGTGGCGGCACCGGCACCGGCTCCGCCCCGGTCATCGCCCGCGCCGCTCGCGAGCAGGGCATTCTGACGGTTGGCGTGGTCACCAAGCCGTTCAATTTCGAAGGCAATCGCCGCATGCGTCTGGCCGAAGACGGCATCGACGAGCTGCACCGCCATGTCGATACGCTGATCGTCATCCCGAACCAGAACCTCTTCCGCGTAGCCAACGAGAAGACCACTTTCGCCGACGCCTTCGCAATGGCCGACCAGGTGCTGTTCTCCGGCGTTGCCTGTATCACTGACCTGATGGTCAAAGAGGGCCTGATCAACCTCGACTTCGCCGACGTCCGCGCCGTCATGCGCGGCATGGGCAAGGCAATGATGGGTACGGGTGAAGCCTCGGGCGAAGATCGTGCCCGCCACGCCGCCGAAGCCGCCATTGCCAATCCGCTCCTCGACGATGTCTCGATGCAGGGTGCCCGCGGCCTCCTCATCTCCATCACCGGCGGTCCCGACCTCACCCTTTACGAAGTCGATGAAGCTGCGAGCCGCATCCGCGAGGAAGTCGACTCCGACGCCAATATCATCCTCGGCGCCACCTACGATCCGGACCTCACCGGCACCATCCGCGTGTCCGTCGTCGCCACCGGCACCGATGCCACCATGGTCCAGGCTCTCGAGCCGGCCAAGCCGCATGCCTCGCGCACCCCGCTGGCCGTTCGCCGCCACGTGCCGGTCGAAACCGCCCGCGCCGCCGCACCGGCTCCGGCGCCCGAGCCGGCCGCCGAGCTGATCGAAGACATCGGCTTCGAAGTCGAATCGGCCGTTGCCCAGGCTTTCGCCGCCGAACGCCCCGCCGCTCCGCAGCAGCAATATTTGGAAGATGACGGTATCGTCGTTGAGCCCTATATGCCCGCCGCCGAAATGCATGCCGAGCCTGAAGAGGCTCCCATGGTTGAAGAAAAGCCGATCCCGAGCGTCTATGTGCCGTCCCATGCAGCCCGGCCCGATGGCCAGCGCCGCATGCCGCGCACCGAGGAGCTTCCGGTTGTTGCACGCCAGTCACAGCAGGCACAGGATCGTCATGCCGACGAGCCGCGCAATGCCCGGGCTCTGTTCAAGCGCCTGGCCTCCAATGTGGGTCTGAACCTGGGTCAGCCGCAGTCCGAACCGCGTCGCGAACCGGCCTCCAGCATGGCCGATGACGCTGCTGCCCGCAGCGCAATTGAAGCAGGCGGCGCAAGGACTTCCCGCGTTCCGCACGCTTCCGAAGGCGCCCGCGGCAACCTCGACAATCAGGGTCGCGTCCAGCCGGCCGCCCCCCAGAAGGATAGCCTCGAAATTCCGGCCTTCCTGCGCAAGCACGGTTAAAGTCTCTTAAAGAGAACTCTGTAAACGTTACTC
>DATMSG010000108.1:0-1783 GCA_035565515.1 Devosia sp. | reverse complement strand
CGGCTCAAGGCGACGATGATCTATGTGACGCATGACCAGATGGAGGCCATGACCATGGCCGACCGCATCGTGGTGATGCGCGCCGGCCGGATCGAGCAGATCGGCTCGCCGCTTGAAATCTACGACAATCCGGCCAATGCTTTCGTCGGTGGTTTCATCGGCTCGCCGTCGATGAATTTTGTCGATGGGACGGTCGCCGAGGAGGGCGGGCGGCTGGTGTTGCGCGATGTGAGCGGCACGCTCTGGCCGCTGGGTGAAAAGGCCCGGGGCTATGTGGGGCGGATGGTGCAGGCCGGGATGCGGCCGGAGCATATTCGCGTGGTCGAGGGCGGCATTGCCGCTTCGGTGCTGAATATCGAGCCGACGGGTTCGGAGACGCATTTGCAGGTCGAGGTGGGCGGGCAGCCGATCGTGGTTGTGGTGCACGACCGGCTGGCGGCTGGGGTGGGGACGTCCATCGGGGTCGTGGCCGATCCCGATCGCGTCACGCTTTTCGATCAGCAGACGGGGGCGCGGCTGGACTGATTCAGTGTCCTTCTATTGGGACGATGCGAATGTCGGGGACCGCTGAGGCATAGCCCTGGCGGTCTTTTTCCGATGAGGAGGCCCAATGAAGGACCTGATCGGCGGCGTCGGGGCGGACGAGGGTTAGCTGGGTGCCGTCGCTGTCCATCGTCAGGCGGCAGGCATCGGCATAGCGGATGAAGGCGGCGAAATCGTCGGTCTCGCCGACGATGACGGCCCAGCCCTGGATGCGGCCGTGATTGCGGTATTCGATGCCGCTGCCAGGGCCCTTGGCGATGGCTTCGAGCGGGCCGGTGGCGATGTAGGCGGCGACGGCTTTGCCGGCTTTCAAGATGAGGCGGTCGCCGCGGAGATGGTGTTCCACGCCGTTTCGGGAGGCGAAAATGTGTGTGAAATCAATGCGGGCGCTGGCTTCGAGCCGATAGAGCAAGAGCGCGCTCGGGCCGTCCTGGGTGACGCGGGGCAGGTTGCCATTGCCGGCCCAATAGGAGGGGCGTTGCTGGCCCCAGGGGTCATCTTCGCCGGGATGGTTGATCCAGCTGCGGGCCATGGGATGGCTGGCAAAGCGCAGGTCGAGCACGTGTTGCTGGTGACCGTAGCCGCCGGCGCGGGCGCCGCTATTGGTGGAGAGCTGGACGGTTCGAGTTTTGTAGAGCGAGAGCAGTGCGGCAGGGCCGTAGCCCTGGCGATAATTGGCGAGAATGGCTTGGCCGGGGGCGGGTTCGACATAGCGCTGGAGGCCCTGCTGGGGCTCGTAGCGGCCGGCGGCGAAGAGGGGGAGCGAGGCTACCCCATTGTTAAACCAGCCTTTTCCGAAGGCGGTGGCGGCGAAGGGGGCGAGTTCGGTGAGGGGACCGGCGCGCAGTTCCTTGTCATAGGCCCGGCCCATCGAGCCGGACGGAACGCCTTCGAGCGTGTGGAGCGCAGTCATGGTGAAAAGGCGGTCGCAAATGGTTCCGGCGCGGGCGGAAATGGGTTCGGGCGCCAGCTCGGCGAGGGCAAGAAGGCCAATGAAATCCACGGGATAGTAGGCGGCCGAGTTCCATTCGGCGAGACCGTCTTCCTCCACGGCATCGAACCATTGATTGAGCCGGGCGGTGGCGACGGCGGCCTGTTCGTGGCCTTTTCGGCCGGAGGCGACGAAGGTGGCGTCGGGCCAGGTGAGGCCGGCGAGGAGTTGAGAGACGTGAAAGCACAGGGCGTGGTTTTCGCTCCAGAACCACATGACGTCATTGCCCGGCTCATCGACCCAATAGCG
>DATMSG010000107.1:0-9020 GCA_035565515.1 Devosia sp. | reverse complement strand
GGGTTTATCCGAGGGCAGCAGGGCCGTCGCAAAGCGGCGTGGTGCTATTCCGCCGCCTGCGGTAGGTCCGCGGGCTTTTCCCATTTGAGAACCGGCTGGCGGGCAGCGCGCGTCTCATCGAGACGGCGGCGGGGCGCCTTGGTCGGAGCCGAAGTGAAGCGCTCCTTGTTGCCAGCGAGAGCGTCATTGGCGAGCTCGGCCATGACAGCGCAGAAGCGGTCCAGCGTCTGCTTGCTTTCGCTTTCCGTCGGCTCGATCA
This sequence comes from Devosia sp., assembly GCA_035565515.1. Classification (GTDB taxonomy): domain Bacteria; phylum Pseudomonadota; class Alphaproteobacteria; order Rhizobiales; family Devosiaceae; genus Devosia. The sequence continues at coordinate 8,761 of DATMSG010000107.1, read as the reverse complement.
GCATGGCGCCATGCACGACCAGCGGGAAATACATGGTCATGGGGTGGAAACCCTCGTCGATCAGCGCCTTGGCGAAATCGAGCGTCGAGACGCCCGTTTCCTTGAGGAAACTGTCGTCGAACAGCGCTTCATGCATGGTCGGGTAGTCGGGGAAGGGCACCGAGAAGATGTGCTGGAGGCGGGCCTTGATATAGTTCGCGTTGAGCACCGCATCCTGCGCCGCCTGGGCGAGGCCATCGCCGCCGTGACTGAGCATATAGGTCAGCGCGCGGACATACATGCCCATCTGGCCGTGAAAGGCCGTGACGCGGCCAAGGGCCGAGCCCTCGATATGCTCGACGAGTTCAAGACCATCGGCGCCCTTGCGCACGAAGGGGACCGGCGCAAAGGGCGCCAGCGCTTCGGAGAGCACGACGGGACCGGCGCCTGGACCGCCGCCGCCATGCGGCGTCGAGAAGGTCTTGTGCAGGTTGATATGCATGGCATCGATGCCGAGATCGCCGGGGCGGACGACACCCATGATGGCGTTGAAATTGGCGCCATCGCAGTAGAAGAACGCGCCGGCATCGTGCACGGCCTTCGCAATCTCGATCACCTGGGGCTCGAACAGGCCGCAGGTATTGGGATTGGTCAGCATGATGGCGGCAACATCGGGCGAAAGGGCCGCTTTGACCGCTTCCACGTCCACCGTGCCGTCTTCGCGGGCTGGCACCGATTTCACGAGATAGCCCAAGAAGGCGGCGGTCGCCGGATTGGTGCCGTGGGCGCTGTCGGGCACGAGCACGACATTGCGATGGGCCTGGCCTCTGGCTTCCTGCGCGGCCTTGATGGCCATCATGCCGAGCAATTCGCCATGCGCGCCGGCTTTCGGCGAGAGGGCAACGGCGGCGGTATTGGTAAGCGTAAGCAGCCAGTGCGAGAGCTGGTTCATCATGTCCAGCGCGCCCTGAACGGTGGAAACCGGCTGCAGCGGGTGGATATCGGAGAAGCCCGGCAGGCGGGCCATTTTCTCGTTGAGACGCGGATTGTGCTTCATGGTGCACGAACCCAGCGGATACATCCCGCTGTCGATGGAGTGGTTCATACGGCTGAGGCGCACATAGTGGCGCATGGCTTCCGGCTCGGTGAGGCCGGCGAGGTCGAGCTTGGTCTTGCGGCCAAAACCGCCGAGGCGGTCATTGCTGAGGGTCACCTCGGGCAGGTCGACGCCGGAATGTTCGGTGTCGCCGATTTCGAACAGCAGCGGCTCGTCGGGGATGAGTGCCGAGCCGGAGGCGCCGGTGCCGACAGTGCCGACGCCCGTGGGGCGGCCTTGCGTATTCATGCTCATGCCAGTTCCTCCGTCAGGGCGGCCGCGAGGGCGGCGATGTCGGCGTCGGTGGTCAACTCCGTCGCCGCGAGGATGATGAGATTTTCCACCGTTGCATCGCCGGGCAGCAGGCGGCTCACGGGGACCCCGGCCAGAATGCAGCGGCGCGCGAGGCGTTCGACGAGACCCGCGGCCGGCTGGGGCGTGCGGATGGTCATTTCGTTGAAGAAGGTCTTGTTGAGGACGTCCACGCCCGGAACCCCGGCCAGCGCATCGGCCAGCTTGATGGCATTGAAATGGTTGAGGCGGGCGAGGCGGACGAAACCGGCTTCACCCAGGAGGCCCATATGGATCGAAAAGGCGAGGGCGCAAAGGCCGGAATTGGTGCAGATATTGCTCGTCGCCTTTTCGCGGCGAATGTGCTGCTCGCGGGTCGAGAGGGTGAGCACGAAGCCGCGATTGCCATCGGCATCGACGGTTTCGCCGCAAAGACGGCCCGGCATCTGACGGATGAATTCCTTCCGCGTCGCCATGAGGCCAAGATAGGGGCCGCCGAAATTGAGCGCATTGCCGATCGACTGGCCTTCGGCCACGACGATATCGGCGCCAAGGGCGCCAGGAGCCTCAAGGAGGCCGAGAGAAACGACTTCGGTGACGACGACAATCAGCAGCGCGCCCTGGGCGTGAGCGGCTTCGGCTGCGGATTTGAGATCGCGCAGGTGGCCGTAGAAATCGGGGGTCTGGATGACGATGGCGGCGGTATTGCCGTCGATCTGCTGGAGAATATCGCCCTGGCCCTCGGGGGAGGGGGAGAGACAGATGAGATCCGGATCGTCCTTGAGATAGGCTTTTACGACATCCCGATAATGCGGATGGAGGCCGCCGGAGAGGACGATCTTGTGCTTTTTCGTCAGGCGCCTGGCCATGAGCACGGCTTCGGCGGTGCCGGTGGAGCCGTCATAAAGGCTGGCATTGGCGACATCCATGCCCATGATCTTGGCGACCTGGGTCTGGAACTCGAACAGCATCTGCAGGGTGCCCTGCGAGATTTCCGGCTGATAGGGCGTATAGGCCGTAAGCCATTCGGAACGCTGGATTAAATGGTCGACCGTCGCCGGTACATGGTGGCGATAGGCGCCGGCGCCGACGAAGAATGGGCCGTCGCCGGCCGCGTGATTCTTGGCGGCCAGAGCCCGCATATGGGCTTCGACGAGGAATTCGGGCTGGTGCGCCGGCAGGCCGAGGTCGAAGCTTTTGAGGGCCGATTTGGGAACGGCTGAGAACAGCGCGTCGATGTCGGCAGCGCCGATGACGCCGAGCATATCGGCGCGTTCGTGCTCGGAATGGGGGAGATAGCGCATGGTCAGAGGGTCAATTCCGCATAGCCGTCGGCGTCGAGAAGGGTGTCGAGTTCGTTCGCGTCAGTGATGGCGATCTTGAACATCCAGCCGGCATTTTCCGGATCGGCGTTTACCAGACCGGGCTCATTGGTTAGCAGACTGTTAACTTCGACGACCGTTCCGGTTACCGGCGCATAAATCTCGGAGGCGGCCTTTACCGATTCGACGACGGCGGCTTCGTCACCCTTCTTGAGTGCCTTGCCGACGGCCGGCAATTCGACAAAGACGATGTCGCCGAGCTGCTCCTGCGCATAGGGGGTGATGCCGACAATGCCGGTCGAGCCATCGATGCGGATATATTCGTGGTCGGGCGTGAATTTCGTGGTCATGGCGGGGCCTCAGACGGATTTGCGGAAATAGCGGTGGGGAACGAAGGGCGTCGGCACGACTTCGGCCGGCTGCGCGCGGCCGCGGACCAAAACCTGGAGTTTTGTGCCGATGGCCGTGTGCTCGGGCGGCACGAAGCCGAGGGCGATGGCTTTGCCGAGCGACGGGGCGAAGCCGCCGCTCGTGACCGCGCCGATGGCTTTGCCCGACGTATCGAGAATTTCGGCGCCTTCGCGGGCCGGGGCGCCTTCGACGAGGAGGCCGACGCGTTTGCGGCCGAGTTTGCCGTCGCGTTCGGCGAGGATGCGCTGCGCGCCGGGGAAATCGGCGGCTTCGCGGCGGCGTTTGGAAACGGCAAAACCGAGATCGGCTTCGATGGGGGAGATGGTTTCGTCGAGATCGTGCCCGTAAAGCGGCAGGCCGGCTTCCAGGCGGAGGCTGTCGCGGGCGCCAAGGCCCATGGGTTTGACGCGCGGATCGGACAGCAACTCGTCCCAGAGGGCGACGGCCATATGGGCGGGCGCCAGGATTTCAAAACCGTCTTCGCCGGTATAGCCGGCGCGGGAAATGGTGAGGGAAACCCCGTTCCAGTCGAAACTGCCGAATTGCATGAAGCCCAGATCGGTGGCGGGCGGGATCAGGTTTGCCATGACATTGACGGCTTCCGGCCCCTGAAGGGCGAGGAGCGCGCCGTCATCGGCGCGCTTGAGCGTCGCCTTGTCGCCGGCGGCCGCGGCAATGCGGGCGAAATCCCCGTCCTTGGTGCCGGCATTGACGACGATGAACAGCGTGCCCGGCTTCCCCGACCGCCCGACCATCAGGTCGTCGATTGTGCCGCCCGAATCGTTGAGGAGCAGCGTGTAGCGGATCTGGCCGGGTTTGAGATTGAGAATGTCGCCGCAGATGAGCGGTTCGATGAGGGCCGCGATGGCCGCGTGGTCGGCCTCGGCATCGCCGCTCGGGGTGTTGAGCGCGAGAAAACTCGGGCCCATATGGCTGACATCGAAAAGGCCGGCATTGTCGCGCGTCCATTTGTGCTCGGCCATGATGCCGGTGGGATATTGCACCGGCAGGGCATAGCCGCCGAACGGGACGATACGGCCGCCGGCGGTGACGTGGCGCTCATAGAGCGGGGTGTGCTTGAGGTCTTCTGTGGGCGCTTCGGCCATGGGCACTCTCTGGTTCAAGGCGACACGACAAGGCTCCGCCCGATGGCGGGAATGCGTGCCCCCTCTGTCCTTGCCCTGAGAGATTTCCCGACTGAGCGCCGGTTGCTACCTTCGGGGAGGCTCCGCGAAGAGCCTGCTTTCCAGAGTTGTGACCCGACTGCGGTCCTTTTGCCTGAGAGTTTCCGGGGCGGTTGCTCCTTCGGCGCTGGCATTTTCAGCCAGTCTCTCCCGCAGTCGAGGGCACCATGGGGAAGTTTTTCGGTGACGTCAACGCGGAGTGTGCGGATGTTCACGGGAGGAGGGGCCGGGATTGCTCCAGTAGTCCTCGTGGTGAGGTGCTGGCGCAGCGAACCAGGAGGACGTGGCACTTCTTATGTATCGCACGCCCTCGTCCTTCGAGGCTACGCTCACGCTCCGCACCTCAGGATGAGGGCTACTGGCACCTCAGGATGAGGACTACTGGGCGTTCGGGTTGGTCGAGCTTTATCCTTGATCGTCACCACCGGGCTTGTTCCAGCCGCTCATGTTCGTGGCGAAATGGATTGCCGGGACACGTCCGGCAATGACGACGGGGGAAGGATGTGTGCCGACGCCGCGAAACAAAAAAGGCGGGTCCGAAGACCCGCCTTCAAATTCAAAAAAGCAAAAACTTAGTTCAGGCGGCCGGCCACATCGGCAATGGCCTTGTCGACGACCTGATTGCCTTTCTTGCTCATTTCGTCGGTGAGGACGAGACGGGCGGCTTCGACGGCGAGGTCGGCCGAGCGGGCGCGGACTTCGGCCACGGCCTGGGCTTCGGCCTGGGCGATCTTGTCTTCCACGGCCTTGGTGCGGCGGGTCACGAGATCGGCGAGCGACGCCTGGGCTTCGGCGGTGAAGCGGGTGGCTTCTTCCTGGGCAGCAGCGATGATGCCCTGGGCTTCGCTTTCGGCGGCGACGCGCTTCTGTTCGTACTCAACGAGCAGGGCGGCGGCTTCTTCGCGCAGCTTCTTGGCCTGGGCCAGTTCGTCGGCGATCTTCTGGATCTGGCCGTCGAGCATCTTGCCCACGATACGCGGGATGCCGAAGAACAGCGCCATGCCCACAAAGATGACGAGGGCAACGAGAGCGTAGAAGGAATTATCGAGTTCCATTGCCGCTTACTCCTTGCTTGCCTTGGCGACGGCAGCGCGAACGCTGTCGGCCGACACATCGCCGATGATCTGGCCGACGACGGTCTGGGCCGTTTCGGCAGCGATCTCGTCGACATGGGTCAGGGCATCGCGCTTGGTGGCGGCGATGCGGGTTTCGGCCTCGGTGACCTTGGCGGAAAGATCGGCTTCGACGGCGCTGCGCTTGGCGGCGAGGTCGGCCTGGATCTTCTCGCGGGTCTCGTTGGCGATACCCTGTGCCTTGGAGCGGGCGTCGGCCAGGGCCGTTTCATAGGCGGCGATGGCGGCGTCGGTCTTCTGGCGCGAAGCATCGGCGGCCGCGAGGTCCGCGTCCACGATGCTCTTGCGATTTTCAAGAATGCTGCCGATGCGCGGCAGGGCAACCTTGCTCATCAGCACATAGAGCAGGCCAAAGGTAATGGCGAGCCAGAGCAGCTGGCTGGGGAAGGTCGCAGGGTCGAAGGGCGGGAAAACGCCTGAATCGTGGGCGCCACCATGGGCTTCGGTGGTGGCGTGGGTGTCAGCGGTCGGATCGGCATGGGTATCGGCCGCGCCATGCGCAGCGTCTACATGCTCTTCGGCCGGTGCAGCCGCTTCCTGGGCGTAAACTTGCGTTACCATCAGGTGAGGTCCCGTAAAATCCGGTCAACCGGCCGTGGCCGGACAAGAACGCGCAGCCGGGAATAGCCCCGGCTGCGTAAAATTTGCCGCGCCGGAATTAGGCGACGAACAGCAGGATCAGAGCAACCAGGAACGAGAAGATGCCCAGAGCTTCGGTCACGGCGAAGCCGAAGATCAGGTTCGAAAACTGGCTGGGAGCAGCCGACGGATTGCGCAGGGCGCCCGTCAGGAAGTTGCCGAAGATGTTGGCCACGCCAATAGCGGCGCCAGCCATACCGAAACAAGCAATGCCGGCACCGATGAACTTTGCGGCTTCAGCTTCCATTTTTGTAGTCCTTTCAAGCGACTTTAGCGGGGGTTCTGGCGGAACAGCCCGCCGTGACTGGTAGTTAGTGGGACGGGTGGATCGCGTCGTTGAGATACATGCAGGTCAGGACGGCGAAGACATAGGCCTGGACTGCACCGACGAGAAATTCGAGGCCAGTAAGAGCAATGGCCATGATCAGCGGCAGCGCCGAACCGAGAATGCCGAGGAAACCCAGCGAACTCATGGTGACGATGAAGCCGGTGAAGACTTTGAGCGTGATGTGACCGGCCAGGATATTGCCGAACAGACGCACGGAGAGCGAAATCGGGCGGCTCATGAACGAGATGAACTCGATCGGCGCCACGATGGGAAGGATATAGCCCGGCACGCCCGAGGGCACGAAAAGCTTGAGGAATTTCGGGCCGTTCTTGACGAAGCCATAGATGACGACGGTCAGGAAGACCAGCATCGAAAGGGCGAAGGTGACGATGATGTGGCTGGTGACGGTGAAGAAATAGGGCACCATGCCGAACATATTGGCGACGAAAATGAAGGTGAAAAGCGAAAAGACCAGCGGGAAGAAGGTCATGCCGGCCGTGCCGGCCGCGCTTCGCACCATATTGGCGACGAACCCGTAAAGCAGTTCGCTCACGAGCTGCGCACGGCCCGGAACGACGCGCTTCGCCGAGGTGGTCAGGATCAGGTACAGCGAAATGACCGCGACCGTCGCCACCATGAACAGCGAAGAATTGGTAAAGGAGAAATTCAGGCCACTGCCTGCGGTGCCATCACCACCGAGGTGAATGGGGAACATGTCCTGGATGACGAACTGGTGGATCGGATCAGTACCGGCCAAGATAGAGCCCTCTAAACGTCATCATTTTTCGGTTTCGTCTGCCCCGGCCGAGACGGGCGGGAGAGGCGAAGCGGCGTTCATTTGCGCCACCACACGGGTGACATTGAGTATTCCAGCGGCGAAGCCCACCAAGAACATGATGAGCAAGCCCCAGGGGCTGGTTCCCAGGCCAAGATCGATGAGGTAGCCGAAGCCGGTCCCCACCAGAATTGCAGCGATGAACTCGGTACCGATGCGCATGCCGCGCGCCATCCCGCTCATCTGCTTGGGATCGTCACCCGCGGATCTATTGTCCTCAAGGTGCCGTTCCCTCTTGGCTGAAGCAATGCGCGATGCAAGATCACGCGTCGCCTCGCTGGCATTTTCCGGCTGGCCCTGGTTTTTGGGCGGTTTTTCCATCCGCTTACTCCCCCTTGGCCTGCCTTTTCCCGGATTTGTCCGGGTGCCTATTCAGGTCGGGCGCAACATAGTGGCGGCCCCAAATAGTGTCAAGGCACGTAACGATCTGGTAAGCCTTTGATTTGTCGTTGGATTTTTACGAAATCCAAGGGTGCGGCATGCTGTCCACAGCTCAATTGTGGTGGAGTCGTGGCTGGGAAGGGGATTCCCTGAGATGGGGACGCGCTCCTCGATCCAGAATCGACGCGCCGACTTCACCAGACTTAGCGCCTGCCATCTTCGTCCTGCCGGTGACTGCGCGCGGCAGCAACGACGAGATAACCGTCACGCTCGACAATGGTCAGTATCGTCCGCCTGTTGACGACGAAGGTCCGGGTGCCAGGGATTTTGCCGCGTTCCGCCATGGCAGGAAACTCTGCGATCTGCTGGAGCGTATTGTCGATCCTGGTCTGGAATTCCTTTGCGGCTGAGAGGCCGAAATCCTCTGCAATTCTTTCAGCTTCTCGCGCCAGCCAGCGCAACGCCTGTTCCGAAACGCGGATGGCGCGTGGCATTATCCGGCTTTCTTGACGTGAGCTGCCGCACCACCGGCGATGGCGGCATCCATCCGCGCCCTGGCAGTATCCCAGTCCACGGTCTCGCCGCGATCAACCGAGGCAATACCCTCGGCGTCCGACAGAATTTCCTGCCCCTCTCGATCGAGGTAAAACTGGAATGCCTGCAACATGACCCAGGTCCGGTCGCGATCCAGGGCCCCCGCAATGCGTTCAAAGGCGCCGATCATGTCGCTGGGCACACGAAGAGAGATTTGAGTGCGCTCGCCGTTTGCCATGAAGCCCTCCACAGGCTGGTATGGGTTTCGTCGCATCCCAGCGTATACCAGTGAATTTCCGGGTCAAGCGCTAGCGGCGTCTCACACCACCTCGCGGAAGCCTTCGGCCGTTTGCAGGTCTACCGAGACCAGTTGGGACACGCCGCGCTCGGCCATGGTGACGCCGAAGAGCCGGTCGACGCGGCTCATGGTGATCGGATTGTGGGTGATGACCATGAAGCGGGTATTGGTGCGCTGGCGCATGGAGTCGAGGAGATTGCAGAAGCGTTCGACATTGGCGTCGTCGAGCGGGGCGTCCACCTCGTCGAGCACGCAGATGGGCGCGGGATTGGTGAGGAAGACGGCAAAGATCAGGCTCATGGCGGTCAGCGCCTGTTCGCCGCCCGAAAG
>DATMSG010000106.1:0-3982 GCA_035565515.1 Devosia sp. | reverse complement strand
AGCTGTTCGATCGGGTAACCCCGGTAGAGGAGCTCGCCCTTGTCGCCATCGATATAGGTGATGGCGCTATCGCAGGCTGCCGTTGAGGTGAAGCCCGGATCGTAGGTGAACAGGCCCGTCTTGGCGTAGAGCGAGCGGATGTCGACGACATCCGGGCCCACGGTTCCACTTAGGATTGGAAATTCGACGGTCTGGTCTCCGACGATGAGTTTGGCGACTTTTTCGGTCATTGAGCTCTCCTCGTTTTGCCCACGCTCCGAGGAAAGGGAGGTGAAGCGGAGCAGCACCTCCAGCGGTGCCGATTGATGACCGCAGAGGTATCAGTTTTTGCCCCGCCGTAGCAACCGATAGGTAAGTAGACGTTACCCTCTGAGGACCGGCCCCTTAAGCAATTTGGTCACTTAAACGTGCCATCGATTCTTCGCGGCCGATAAGCACCATGACCTCGAAGATTCCCGGCGAAACCGTGCGTCCCGTAAGGGCTGCGCGCAGCGGCTGGGCCAGCTTTCCGAGCTTGAGGCCCTTGGCTTCCGCCAGTTCGCGCATGGCTGCGTCGATGGCCGGCACTGACCAATCGGCAAGCCCCCCTAACGTTTCGGCAATGCTTGCGAGAACCAGCTTCGCTTCCGGCGTCAACAAGGCGGCCGCAGCAGCGTCGGGCGTGATCGGGCGCAGCGCATAGATGAACTGCGCGAGATCGATCAGCTCCAGCACCGTCTTGGCGCGCGGCTGCAACTCGGGCAGGGCGGCGAGCACGGTGTTGTGGTTCGCCATCAAACCCTTTGCGTCTTCTTCGCGGCCCACTTCCTTGGCCGTGTCGATCATGACGTTGTAGAGATAGGTCGGGTCGGCCTCGCGGATATAGTGGCCGTTGATGTTCTCGAGCTTGACGAAGTCGAAACGCGCCGCGCCTTTGTTGAGGGCCTCGAGGCTGAACCATTCAACCATCTGCTCGGTCGAGAAGATTTCTTCGTCGCCATGGCTCCAGCCGAGGCGTGCGAGATAGTTGCGTAGCGCCGCGGGCAGATAGCCCATCTGCCGATAGGCTTCGACGCCGAGTGCACCGTGACGCTTGGATAGTTTCGCGCCGTCCGGGCCGTGGATCAGCGGAATATGCGCCATCTCCGGCACGGTCCAGCCCATGGCGTTGTAGATGATGATCTGGCGGGCCGCATTGGTCAGGTGATCGTCGCCGCGAATGATGTGGGTGACGCCCATGTCGTGGTCATCGACCACCACCGCGTGCATATAGGTCGGCGTGCCGTCCGAGCGCAGGATGATGAAGTCGTCGAGGTTTTCGGTCTTGAACACCACCTTGCCCTGCACATGGTCGTTGACCACGATTTCACCGGTCAGCGGCGCCTTGATGCGGATCACGGGCGAGATGCCGGCTGGAGCTTCTTTCGGGTCACGATCGCGCCAATAGCCGTTGTAGCGCGGCGGCTTGCCGGCAGCGCGAGCCTCTTCGCGCATCTGGTCGAGCTCTTCCGGCGAGCAATAGCAATAATAGGCATGGCCCATTTTCACCAGTTCGTGGGCAACCTCGGCGTGACGGGATGCACGCGCAAACTGGCTGATCGGCTCGCCTTCCCAATCAAGGCCGAGCCACCTGAGCCCGTCGATCAGGGCGACGACGGCAGCTTCGGTCGAACGTTCGCGGTCGGTGTCCTCGATGCGCAGCAGCATTTTGCCGCCCTTGTTCTGGGCATAGGCCCAACTGAACAGGGCAGTGCGAGCGCCGCCGATATGCAGGTACCCGGTAGGGGAGGGAGCAAAGCGAGTAACAACCTGGGACATGATAACCGGAACGAATTGAGAGAATTTCGGGCCGTGTGTAGCATAGGCGGGCTTGAGCGCAAGGGTAGGGGCGCAGGGTGCAGGGCCAGGGGACCGGTGGAGGGCAGATTGCTTTGGCGGCGGCGGGTATTGCGCGCCCTCGGCCCTGGCATTTGGCTGCGCGTCCCCCGCTTGTCTGGCAGTCCTTTTCACGGGCCGTAACCGAAGCTGCCGGGCAACGGCGCCTTTTCGTGCTTTTGCCATTCAGCCTCATCTTCGGGCTCGTCGCCTATGCGCTACTCCCCACCGAACCCCAGGCTCTCCACTACGTCAGCGGTTCGCTCTGCGTTACCGGATGTCTGGCCCTGGCTGCGTGGTCGCATTCGCTGACTGGTCTGCGCGCGGCGACCCAGTTGAGCGCGGCGTGGTTCGGTTTCTGCCTTCTCGCCCTGCATGGGCTGGCCTTCGGCACCACCATGCTCGCGGTGCCTGCCTATGGCACATACGAGGCGAGGGTGGATGAGGTTTTGTCCTCCGATCCAAATGGCATTCGCGCGGTCGTCTCGTCCATGCGCCCGATGGGAGATGCCCGGGCGCTGCGAATCCAACGGGCACGCATCCTTCTACCAGCCGAGCCCAAGGTCGAGGTCGGCGACGTGATCGAGGCCCGGATACGGTTGGCGCCGGTGCCGGGACCCATCCTGCCCGGCGCCTTCGATGGACAGTTCCATGCCTACTTCTCCGGCATCGGTGCCTATGGCAATGCCATCGGCCCGGTAGAACTGGTGCGGCAAGGCGATAGCGGCGACATTGCGCGCCGGGTGCAGGCGTTGCGCAATCATATCGGCGAGCGGATCGATCTTGCGCTGGAGGGAGCCAGCGCCGCGATTGGCCGGGCTATGGTGATGGGCGACCAAAGTGCCATCAGCGATGAAACCCGCGATGTCATGGCGGCCTCGGGTCTTGCCCATGTCTATTCGATCTCCGGGCTGCACTTGTCTATCGTGGCCGGCGGCATCTTCTGGCTATTGCGCCTGGCTCTGGCGAGCCTGCCCATTTCGCTGACCTGGCCCAACAAGCAGATCGCTGCGATGGCGGGTCTTTCTGCCGCCTTTGGCTATCTGCTTCTTGCCGGGGGTATGGACAATGTGCCGGCCTTCCGCTCGACCCTGATGCTGGCCCTCATTTTTGGCGCCGTCCTGGCGGGGCGCCGCGCCCTGACCATGCGCAATGTCGCCATCGCAGCTCTCGCGATCATCGTCATTGATCCCGCCAGCATCTTTCGCGCCAGTTTTCAATTGTCCTTTGCGGCGGTCCTGGCGCTGATCGGCATCTATGAGTTGCCGCGTCTCGCGCCGCTGGGAGCCGGCGGGAGCGTCGAACGGGCGATACGTTTCATCTCGGCGACGGCCTGGACCAGCTTTGTTGCTGGTGCCGCCACGCTGCTTTTCTCCGCCTATCATTTTCAGCAGACGGCTCCTCTTGGTGTGCTCGGCAATGTGCTGGCTCTGCCATTCGTCAGCCTCATCATGTGGTTCGGCGTGCTCGCCATTCTCGCCATGCCCTTCGGGCTCGATGGTCCGTTCCTGAAATTGATGGGTTGGAATATCGACCGGATGGTGGATGTTGCCGAGCTTGTCGCGGGCTGGAGCACGGCACTAACCGGGAATCCCATCCTCGCGGGCTGGACGCTGTTGGCGGGTCTCGTGGCCCTGGCCTGGTTCGCCTTCATCGAGGGGCGTTGGCGCCTGCTGGCCCCGGCTATAGCGCTGCCGGTCGTCCTGCTATTGGGCTTTGCGCCCCGGCCCGACGTGTTGATTGCTGACACGACGCAAGCCGTCGCCGTCCGCGATGGGGCGGGCCTTGGTCTCGTCACCGGGCGCACGGGCAGTTTTGCAGTCGATGTCTGGAGCCGACACTACCAGACCGAGATCGCGTCGACCCATTCCGGCGCCCGTTGCGACGACCTTGGTTGCATCGTGAAGACGGAAGACTTCAGCATCGCTGTCATCCGCAACGCTGCTGCCTTTGCCGAGGATTGCTTTGGTCAAGATCTCGTCATAGCGCGGATTTCGGCACCTAGTGGATGCGGTGTTTCGGGCCAGATCATCAGCGCGCGGGACTTGGCGCGCGGTGGCGTGCACTGGCTCCGCTGGGATGAAGCGGCCGGGCGGTTCGAGATCCGCCCGGCCATTGAAACGCTCAA
>DATMSG010000105.1:0-5959 GCA_035565515.1 Devosia sp. | reverse complement strand
TTTGATCGCTCGTCGCAAGCAGGCCAGCCCCGAACGTATGCTGGAGACGATCCAGCCCCAGGCCCCCTCGCTACTGTCGTCTGCAGACCATCCATGCGAGGTTGGATGAGGCTATTATGGGGCCATAATGGGGGGGCGGGGATAAGATGGATAAATTGGTGAGTACCGATCCACCCCCTCCCATCCTCCCCCATCAAGGGGGAGGTGTCATATCGAGTGTGTGGTGCGATCTCGCCTCGAGCACAGTCCCTTCACCTCCCCCTTGATGGGGGAGGATGGGAGGGGGTGGCGGCAAGCCCGAGGATGACGCGCGGTGGTTGGGGCGGCGCAGTGGTCACGCCTTGCCGACGAGACTGTCGACCTCGTAGCGATCCGAGGGATCGTGCTGAGGGCGATAGGTAAAATAGTCGAAAGTGGCGGGGCTGGCGGTGCCGTTGAGGTCGTGCGCAGCAACGCCGACAAAGGCGCCGGTAAAGCTGCCATGGGCCTGGTGGCCACCGCATTCGTCCGAGAGGATCGAGGCATCGAAGACGGGGCCGATCTTTTGGAGCGCCTGGCCTTCGATTGCGTAGAAGAATTGCAATTTGCGCCCCCGGATGGTGAGGGCAAGCTTGACCTTGCCCGTATTGGGAATCTGCACCGGGGCGGCAGGGAAGGTCAGGTTGCCATCGGGCCAGGACACTTCCGAATTCATGATCAGCAGCTCGCGCTGACCATCGGAATGGGCGGTGACGGCGAGATAGAAGAAATTGTAGCGGCTGTAATAGGCCGTGAGGCCAGCCATGGTGCGCTCGTCGGTGGCGGTGAAATCGACGACCGTTTCGGCATCGTAGGAGAAATGCTGCTGGCGGCGGGCGACGAGGGCCTGTTCGAACCAGGAGCCGATGGATTCGCGGCCAAAAAGAGTCAGCTTGCCGCCTTCGGTCTTGAAGATGCGCTCGGTTTCCGGGGTACGCAGCCATTGAAAATCGAGCGGCAGGCCGTTTTCAAACGTGTAGCGCTGTTCGGCCCAGTATTTTGCCTCGTCACGCGTGCCGGGGACGTCGACATACAGCGAAGGGACGGGGCCGTTTTTCACATAGAGCCAGTCGTCGTCGCCCCAATAGGCTTCCTGAATGGCCGTTTCGCGGCCGAGGACGCAACGGCGTTCCTGGGTGGTGGGGCGGCCGGTGAGATGCACGAGATAGGTTTTGCCCTCGGGCGTTTCGACGATGTCGCCATGGCCGGCGCGCTGCAATGGCGCGAGCGGCGCATCCTTGGACGTCAGAATGTGCTTTTGCGGATGGGTTTCGTAAGGGCCATCGATATTGCGCGCGCGGGCAAAGGTGCAGGCATGGTCATAGGCGGTGCCGCCTTCGGCGGTGAGCAGGTAATACCAGCCATTGCGCTTATAGAGGTGCGGGCCTTCGACGAGTTTGAGGTCGGTGCCCTTGTAGATGTTCTTGATCGGACCGACCAGCTTGCCGGCCTCGGGATCGAATTGCTGCAGGGCAATGCCGGCGAATTTCAGCGGCCGTGTGCGATGGTCCCAGAGCATGTTGACGAACCATTTTCTGCCGTCGTCGTCATGAAAGAGGGAAGGATCAAAGCCGGAGGAATTGACATAGATCGGGTCGGACCAGGGGCCCTCGATCTTGTCGGCCCAGACGATGTAATTGTGCGCGTCCTTGAAGGAGCCGTCCTTGCGCTTGACGTCGGTATAGACGAGCCAGAACTTTTCCCCGTCATGGGTCAAACAGGGGGCCCAGACGCCACAGCTATCGGGATCGCCGCGCATGTCGAGCTGGCTTTTTCGCGTCAGCGGGCGGGTGATCAGGTTCCAATTGGCCAGATCCCTGGAATGATGGATCTGCACGCCGGGGAACCACTCGAAGGTGGAGGTGGCGATATAGTAATCGTCGCCGACGCGGAGAATCGAGGGGTCGGGATTGAAGCCGGGGAGGATGGGATTGGTGATCTGGGGCATGGCGCGTTCCGGATAGCGCGCAAACCGGCAACAATCACCGTGTCATTCCCGCGAAAGCGGGAACCTCAGTTCATGACCTGGCCGCGCAAACAGGGGTTCCCGCTTTCGCGGGAAAGACATGGTGGGCGGGGTCGTTTCCCGCCCACCCTTGAAAAGATCAAACGAACCGGTTGACCAGGTTTTCGAGATATTCCTGGCGGCCCGATTTCGGCTGCGGATTGATGCCTTCGGCATGCACCTTGGCGGCGATGTCGGAAAGGCTCAACTTGCCGGCAAGAATGTCCTTGCCAAGGCCATTGTCCCAGCCGGCATAGCGCTCATCGAGGAGCTTGTCGAACTCACCATCCTCGATGAGCGCGGCAGCGCCCTTGAGACCGCGGGCCAGGGTATCGAGGCCACCGACGTGACCATGGAGCAGGTCGGCCGGATCGAGCGACTGACGGCGCACCTTGGCGTCGAAATTGAAGCCGCCCTTGCCCAGCCCTCCCTGCTTGAGGATGTAATAGAAGGCCAGCGCCATTTCCCCGGCATTGTTGGGGAAATGGTCGGTATCCCAGCCCGATTGCAGGTCGTTGCGATTGGCATCGACCGAGCCGAGCATGCCCAGCGACGAAGCGACGGCCAATTCGTGCTCGAAGGAATGGCCGGCGAGGAAGGCATGGCCGACCTCGATATTGCACTTCACCTTCTTTTCGAGACCGTATTTCTGCAAGAAGCCGTACACGGTCGCCACGTCGTAGTCGTATTGGTGCTTGCTGGGCTCCTGCGGCTTGGGCTCGATCAGGATCTGGCCCTTGAAGCCGATCTTTTCGGCATGCTCGATGACCAGGTGGAGGAAGCGGGCCATCTGGTCCTGTTCCTGGCCGATCTTGGTATTGAGCAGGGTTTCATAGCCTTCGCGGCCACCCCAGAGCACATAGTTTTCCCCGCCCAGTTCATGGGTCAGTTCGAGCACGTTCTGCACCTGGCCGGCGGCATAGGCGAAGATTGCCGGATCGGGATTGGTCGCTGCGCCCGCCATATAGCGGCGGTTGGAGAAGAGATTGGCCGTGCCCCAGAGGAGCTTCTTGCCGGTCTCCTGCATCTTTTTGGCAAAGATGTCGCCGATGACCCGGGTGTTCTTGTTGCTTTCGGCCAGCGTTGCCCCTTCAGGGGCGATGTCGACGTCATGAAAGGCGAAGAAGGGCACGTCGAGCAGGTCGAGGAATTCGAAGGCCACCTCGGCCTTGAGCTTTGCGCCTTCAAGGCCCTTGTCGAACCAGGGGCGGTCGAAGGTGCGGCCGCCAAAGGGATCGCCGCCTTCCTGGGCGAAAGTGTGCCAATAGGCGACGGCGGGGCGGATATGGTCTTCCATCCGCTTGCCGGCGACGATCTCGTCCTTGTTGTAATGGCGATAGGCCAGGGGGTTCTTGCTGTTCGGTCCCTCATATTTGACCTGGGACAGACCCTTGAAAAAATCAGTCACTGACGTGCCTCCTCGATGGCAGGATAGAGCGCGCGATAACGCGCATATTGATCGGAATAGGCGGCCGACAGGTTTTTGTCGGGCGCAATGGTGGTCTTTATGGGCGGCATGGCCATGACGTCGGCCGGCCTGGCGCCTTCTGCCGCGCAGAGGCCGAGACGGGCGGCGCCGAGCGCCCCACCGAAATCGCCGTCTTCGGGCAGGGCGATTTCCATGTCGAGATTGGTCGCCAGCATCTTCAGCCACAGCGCCGATTTCGAGCCGCCGCCGACCGCGAGCAGGCGGTCGATTTTCGTGCCGGCATCGGCAAGGACGCGCTGGCAATCGCGCATGGCGAAACTGACGCCCTCCATGACCGCCTGGGCCAGCTGGGCGGTGTCGGTGGACTGGCTGAGGCCGGTGAAGGAACCGCGAGCGCCGGCATTGTTATGCGGCGTGCGCTCGCCCGAGAGATAGGGCAGGAAAATGGCTTCTCCCGGCCCCGCAAATTGGGCCTCGGCTTCCCTGGACAGCTCGGCCTGTTTCTTGCCGGTGATGCGGGAAAGCCAATTGAGCGAATCGGTGGCCGAAAGGATGACGCCCATCTGGTGCCAGGTGTCGGGGATGGCGTGGCAGAAGGCGTGGACGGCGCCTGCCGTATTGGGGCTGAACTTTTCGTTGGAGACGAAAAGCACGCCCGACGTACCGAGCGAAACAAAACCTTCGCCGGGGCGAATGGCGCCGATGCCGCAGGCGGCAGCGGCATTGTCGCCGGCGCCACCGGCAACGATGACCGCGCCATCCATGCCCCAGCGCTGCGCGAGGTCGCGCTTCAATTGAGCGGAGGGCGCGGAGCCTTCGACGAGGCGCGGCATTTGATCACGCGTGAGGCCGGTGACGGCGAGGAGATCGTCGGACCAGTCGCGTTTTGCGACGTCGAGCCAGAGTGTGCCGGCGGCGTCGGACATGTCTTCGACGTGTTCGCCCGTCAGCAGCAGCCGGACATAGGCTTTGGGGAGCAGCACCTTGGCGATCTTGTCGTAGATTGCGGGTTCGTGCTTGCGGACCCAGGCGATCTTGGGGGCGGTGAAGCCGGGCATAGCAATATTGCCGGAAAGTTGACGCAGGGTCGGGAGCGCGGCTTCCATTTCGCGGCATTCGGCGGCCGAACGGCCGTCGTTCCACAGGATGCAGGGGCGCAGAATCTCGTCATTTTTGCCCAGCAGGGTCGCGCCATGCATGTGGCCGGAAAGACCGATGCCGCGGACCGAAGCCAATTGGGACGGGTGCGAGGTCTTTAGCTTGTCCACCGCGGCGAGCGTGGCCGTCCACCAGTCGGTCGGGTTTTGCTCGGACCAGCCGGGATGCGGACGCAGGGGCTCGACCGCGGGCGCAGAGGCTTCGCCAAGGGCCCGGCCGTGCTCGTCGATGAGCAATGCCTTGACCCCGGACGTGCCGATATCAATGCCGAGATAGGTCATGAGGCACGTACCTCATCATTGAACTCGAACATTTGCGATCCTCCTCCCAGCCCATTTTGGGCGCACCGCTTTGTTGAATCCGCGATGCTTTAGCGCAAATTGTCGCGCAGGAAAATGCCAATTTCAATGGGGTCGGTGGCGACGTGCCGCGCCGCCCCCAGCGCGAGGGACCGCGCGGCGGCAATGGCCTCGCGGATTTCGCCATCGGGGTTCTGGTCGAGCACGACGTCGATTGCCCCCAGGCGCAGGCCCTCGCGGGTGGGGGCGGTCAGTTCGTGGGCGATGACGCGCAGCCTGCCGGCGCGGCCGGAATGCCGGAGCGCCGAGACCAGGCCAGCATTGCCGGCCCCCAGGTTGTAGATGCCGGAAAGATTTGGGTTTTCGGCCAGCAATCGGCTGACGAGCGCTTCGGTTTCGCCGCGCTCGTCATGGCCTTCAAAGGGACCGCGCAGCTCGATCGCGGGAAAATCGGCGGACAGAATCTGGCGAAAGCCTTCGAGGCGGTCGAGATGGTCGCGCAGATGCAGCGAACCGGCGATGACGGCGACAATGCCGCCCTGGGGCAGGAAGCGGCCAAGAAGCGAGGCGGCGGTGCGGCCGGCGGCGGCATTGTCGATGCCGATGAAATGGCGGCGATTGGAGAGGGGAAGGTCGGATACCAGCGTCATGACGGCAATGCCGCGGCGGCTGGCCGCTTCCACCGCGGCCAAAATCTCGGGTTCCTCGCTCGTGACGATGACGGCGCAATCGCAGCTCGAGGGATCGAGCGCATCGAGGCCGGCGGCAAGGGCGCCAGTATCGAGGGCGCGGATGCGCTGGGTGCGCAGATGCATGCGATCGGACAAAGCAGGCCCGGCGCGGCGGGAAACGGCTTCGGCCAGGGCGTCCATAAATTCGTTGGAGCCATCGGGGATGAAGAAAACCACGCTCAGATCGCGCGAGCGGGCCATGAGCGAGGCATTGAGATCGCGCGAAAAGCCGAGGCTTTTGATGGCCTCTTCGACCTTTTCGGCGGTGACGGAACGCACCCCGGGACGGCCATTGAGCACGCGATCGACCGTTGCGAGA
>DATMSG010000104.1:0-6346 GCA_035565515.1 Devosia sp. | reverse complement strand
AGGGATTTATCGCGCGGGTGCTGGCTCAATCCCGGAGCACTTTGCTATCCGGGCTGACTTCGCCGCTCACCGCTGAGTAAGAAGAGAAGTCCGTTGGCGGCACATTTCGCCGCAACGCTAGGCACCATATGGGCGAGAATGCGCGGAAACGCAAGTGTGACAGGCGCATGGGTGCATTGTGGTAGGACGCAGCGCAGGCGCCCCCTCGCATCGGCGGGGAGGTGCGGCCCGGTGGCCGGGGCGAGATTGTGCCAAATACTCGATTCGACACCTCCCCCCTGATGGGGAGGATGGGAGGGAGTGACGGGAGCCACGATTTCGCCGCCTCAAATCCCCCCATACCAGTCATAGCCATTATCCGGCCAATACCCGCCCCTCCCCCGTCCAAACGGGGTGAGATCATCCACCAGCTCGATCGTGTGCAGATATTTGGGCTGCTTGTACCCCAGCGCCCGCTCGATCCGCAGCCGCACCGGCGCGCCATTGCTCACCGGCAGCACCTGATCGTTGAGCCCATAGGAGAGGATGGTCTGCGGATGATAGGCATCCACCAGGTCCGAACTCTCATAATAGAAAATATCGCCCGAAAGCGTCTTCTGGATATTGTCGAAGCAGTGATAGACGCAGAACCGCGCCTCCGGCTTCACCCCCGCCATATCCAGCACCGGCCCCAGCGCCGTTCCCGTCCATTTGGCTATGCAGCTCCATCCCTCGACGCAATCGTGCCGCGTGATCTGGCTGCGCGCCGGCATGTTGCGCAATTCGTCGAGCGAGAACGACATTTCCCGCTCCACCATGCCCTTGATGGTCAGTTTGTAGGGCGCAAAATTCTGCGCTTTCAGGAACATATATTCCGGCGTCATCGGCTCGGTCGAACCATTGGGCTTCATGCCCTGCCGGATTTCGCTTGCCGAATATTCCCGCGCCAGAACCTGGTCTCCAACCAGCGCCCGTTGCGCCCGATAGGTAAGCACATTGGCCTGCTCCAGCGCCTGCCGCACCGGATGCCCGCGCTGCCCCAGAAAATCGAACTGATCGCAGCCGGTGAGCGCAAGGCTCGATCCCAGCGCCGTCGAGCCAATAAGAAGCTTCCGCCGATTGAGAATGATATTGCTCACGGCTTATCTCCTGCCTCGGCCGGCGTGCCGGGGCTGGTGCGATACCAGCCCGTTACCATTGACCTCAGCTCATTGAGCGGCCCCGCCAGCAGCACCATGACGATGTGAATCACAAAGAACAATACGAGCAGTACCATGACGCCAAAATGGATCGTCCGCGCCGTCTGCCGCCCGCCGAACAGGTCGAGCAGCCACGGCCAGGCCGCATCCATCCCCGGGCTCATGGTCAGTCCCGTCAAGACAATCAGCGGAAAAAGCACAAAGAAAACAGTAAAATAGCTCAGTTTCTGCAAGGGCGAGTAGCGCCGCCCGTGATGCAGTCTCAGCCGGGCATGATCGAGCGCATCCTTGGGCAGCCCTGAAATATCCCGGCCCTTCGGCACGATGTCCCGCGCCAGATGCCCATTGATGAAACTCGCCAGAAACCAGACGAACAGCGCCGCGACCAGCACCCAGCCGAAGAAGAAGTGCACCACCCGCCCCGTCGCCAGATC
Source organism: Devosia sp. (assembly GCA_035565515.1). GTDB lineage: Bacteria > Pseudomonadota > Alphaproteobacteria > Rhizobiales > Devosiaceae > Devosia. The sequence continues at coordinate 4,734 of DATMSG010000104.1, read as the reverse complement.
GCGGAAGGAAGGAATGGTCACCGCTCCGGGAAAGCCCACAAATTGCGGCGCCTCCGCCGTCCCGCTCATGCCGAGCACGCCGGTCGTATCGAACGTCTGTCCAAAAACGCTCGTGCGCCCGCGCGGCCCCTCGGGCGTATTCACCGCCCCGATCCTGAGCACCGCATTGTCGAACTCGAAGCCCGACTGCTGTCCGATATAAAGCGCGGGATGGGCATTGAAGATTTGCAGCCCTGACAGCAGCAGGAAGAACAGGCAGATCGCCCAGACCCAATGGGTCACGCGCGTAAAAATCGACTGCCGATAAACCAGCGGGCCTTTGGCTCCAGCTCTGGCCTCAGCCGAGGCCAGCGGCTCTCCGGCCGCCGGCTGCGTTTCGCTCGAATCCCGGCTCATCGCGCTCTCCCTGTTGGCAGGAGATACGATGGCAATTCGCGCCGGGTTTCAACTCACCTTCCGGAGAAGCGCCTATTCGTCCCGCGCCGCCCAGTTCATGCCGCGGCGCATGATCGTCGCCATATTGGAATTTTCGAATTCCTTGGCCTGATGGCCCAGCGTCATGTGGAACACCTTGCCCTTGCCGTGCTTGCGCTTCCAGACGACCGGCATAACCACGCCATCGATCCAGGCGGCATGTTCGCCGGTAAAGGTCGTCGTCGCCAGCACCTCGTTGGAGGGGTCGACATGCATGTAATATTGCTCGGACTTATAGGGGAAAGAGGGAGCAATCCCCGCCATGATCGGGTCCTCGGGCTTGGTCACGTCGACCGTGTAGTCGATGATATTGCCCGGATGCGCCACCCACTGGCCACCCACCATGAACTGATAGTCCACCGCGTCGCGGAAAGCGTCGCTCATTCCGCCATGGTGCCCGGCAAGGCCCACCCCGCCCTCGACGGCCTTGGTGAGGTTCTCGACCTCTTCCTTGGCGATCTTGCTCATGGTGAAGATCGGAATGATCAGCGACAGGTCGCGAATGGACGGATCGGCAAAGGCGCTGGTCTCGGTCGCCGTGCGCACCGAATAGCCATCCTCGTGCAGCCAGCGACGATAGATCGTCGCGCATTCCTCGGGATCATGGCCTTCCCAGCCGCCATAGACGATCAAAGCACTACGCATCAGGGTACCCCCTCAAATCAAACGGGGCGGAGAATACCTGACTCAACCGCTATTGAAACCCCAATTGGCAACGATTGCGGCGCGGGCTCCCATGCCGCCAACCACCGGATAAATCTCGGAAATGAAACACTTTCCACTGTCACAATTAGCTGGTTAACTCCCCTTAATGCTTCAGTGGCGACATGAAAAAATCTCGGGAGCGCCGGAAGTCGAAGCAGGGACTCGCTGCAATCACGAAGGGACCACAGGGATGAAGAAGCTTTTGCTGGGCGCCACCGCGCTCACCCTCTGCGCCGGTTTTTCGACCGCCGCCCATGCCGAATTCACACTCAACATCCTGCACATCAACGACTTCCACTCGCGCTTCGATCCGATCACCGGGTCGGACTCCAATTGCGATGCCGAAACCGACGCCAAGGGCGAATGCTTCGGCGGCATTGCCCGCCTCAAGACCATCATCGACGATACCCGCGCCAAATACGAAAACGGCAATTCGCTGCTGCTCTCGGCCGGCGACAATTTCCAGGGCTCGCTCTATTACACCACCTACAAGTCCAAGGTCGTTTCCGACTTCTTCAACCAGATGGGCTTTGACGTGGTCGCCACCGGCAATCACGAATTCGACGATGGCCCCGAGGAATTCCTGAAATTCATCGAAGCTGCCGAATTCCCCATCATCGGCGGCAATTTCGACGTTACCCGCGATGAAGGCCTGCGCGGCAAGATTCAGGGCTCCATCGTCATTGAAGTCGGCGGCGAAAAAATCGGCATTATCGGCGCCACCACCGAAGATACCCCGGAAATCGCCTCGCCCGGCGATGTCGAATTCCACGACGTTATTCAATATGTCCGCGGCGCTTCCGAAGCGCTCGACGCCGCCGGCGTCAACAAGATCATCCTCCTGAGCCATATCGGCTACAATGAAGACCTCAACGTCGCCGCCTCCCTGCCGCTGGTCGACGTCATCGTCGGCGGCCACAGCCACACCCTTCTTTCCAATACCGCCGAAGGCGCTGCCGGCCCCTACCCCACCATGGTCACCAATCCGGTCGGCGTCGAAGTGCCGGTCGTCCAGGCCAATCAATACGGCAAATATCTCGGCGACATCGCCATCACCTGGGATGACAACGGCACCGTCATCAAGGCCGAGGGCGAACCCTACCTGATCGATGCCTCGGTCGCCGCCAATGAAGACTTCAAGGGCCAGCTCCAGACCCTGCTTGGCCCCATCGAGGAAATGACCAGCAAGGTCATCGGCACCACCACCGACAAGCTCGAAGGCGCCCGCGAAGTCTGCCGCGTGCAGGAATGCACCATGGGCAATCTTCTGGCCGACGCCATTCTCGATCGCGTCGCCGATCAGGGCGTCACCATCGCCTTCCAGAACGGCGGCGGTATCCGTGCCTCCATCGATGCCGGTGAAATCACCGTGGGCGACGTGCTGACCGTCCTGCCCTTCTCGAACACGCTCGCCACCGTCCAGATCAGCGGTGCCGATGTGATCGAAGCGCTCGAAAACGGCGCCAGCGACATTGAGAACGGCGCCGGCCGCTTCGCCCAGGTTGCCGGCCTCAAATACACCTATACCCTCGCCAATCCTCCCGGCGATCGCATCAGCGATGTGCTGGTCAAGGGCGAAGGCGACACCTGGGTGCCGATCGACGAAGACGCCACCTACACCATCGTCACCAACAACTATGTCCGTGGCGGCGGCGACGGCTATGGCACTTTCGCCGAAGGCGACAAGCCCTATGACTTCGGCCCGCCGCTCGAACAGGTCGTTGCCGAATATATCGCCAAGCTCGGCGGCGAGTACACGCCCTATCTCGATGGCCGCATCACCGTGAAATAAATCGGCCGTACCAAACACGAAGGGCGCCCCTCGGGCGCCCTTTTGCGTTATCTCTTTGTCCGCTGCGACATCGCGCAAGGAAAGCCCCATGTGCCGCAACATCAAGCCGCTCTTCAACTTCGAGCCGCCTGCCAGCCAGAACGAAATGCACGAGGCGGCCCTGCAGTTCGTCCGCAAGATTTCAGGCTTCAACCGACCATCGCAGGCCAATGCGGCAGCGTTTTACGACGCCGTCGAAGACATCGAAAAATCCGTCCACAAGCTCCTCGACGCACTCGACACCAAGGCGCCGGCGAGGGATCGCGAGACCGTCGCCGCCAAGGCCCGTGAACGCGCCCGCGAACGCTACGGCACCGCCTGAGCGCGAGCTATTCGTCGGCCTCTGCCGCCAACACCTTCTCGGCAAATTCGGGCGCCGCAACAAGGCTCGCCAGCCCCCGTAATTGCTCGGTCGTCCCCGCCCCCAATACCGCGTCGATCCGCTGGTTCAGTTCGCGCCACAGCACATTCATCTGCTGGGTCTGTTTCAGCCCCTGAGCGGTCAATACGGCCCGCTTGACCCGCCGGTCGTTCTCGTCGACCACCACCTCCACCAGTCCATCCCGCACCAGCGGCCGCAGCGCATGCGTCAGTGCCGAGATCTGGATCGAAAGCCGCTTTGCCAGCGCCTGCAATGAGGGCCCCGTGCCGCCGGGCACGCCACCGAATTCCTCGATCCGGGAGACAAGCAGGGACTGCCCCGACGTCAGTCCCGAAGGGGCGAGCGCATCGTCGTAAAGCTGGGTGAGCTGCCGCGACGCCACGCGCAACGCGGTATGCGTGCAGTTCAGCGGATCATAGGCCTCGGTGCTCTCAACGTCTGCAGGCGTGATTTTTGCCATTGTCATTCTCCACCCGATAAAATAGTTGAGCACCGCACCATTGACAAGGACAGAGCCCAGCCCCAATTAGTTGAGCACTCAACAATAGGAGTCCTCCATGTCCAAGACCGCTCTCATCACCGGCGCCTCCTCCGGCATCGGCGCCGTCTACGCCCAGCGCCTGGCGGCCCGCGGCTATGATCTTGTCCTCGTCGCCCGCCGCGCCGATCGCCTGACCGATCTCGCCACCCGCCTCCAGCAGGCCCACAGCGTGGCCGTACGCACCCTCGTCGCCGATCTCTCCGCCGAATCCGGCATGGCCGGCGTGGAAGCTGTCCTCCGCGACCAGCAGATCGACCTTCTCGTCAACAATGCCGGCATGGGCCCGATTTCGCCTTCTGCCGATCTCAGCGACGAAGCCACCGCCCAGACCCTTGCCCTCAACATCACGGCCCTGACGCGCCTCACGCGCGCGGCCCTTCCCGGCATGCGCGCCCGCAAATCCGGCACCATCGTCAATATCGGCTCGGTCCTCGCCTTCCATGCCCTGCCGGTCACATCGCTCTATAGTGCCACCAAGGCCTTCGTGCTCACCTATAGCCGCGGCATCCAGCAGGAAGTCCAGGCCGACGGCATCCACGTCCAGGCCGTTCTCCCCGCCGGCACCGTCACCGAATTCTACGAAACCGCCGGCGTTCCCATTTCCAATTTCGATCAGTCCGTCTTCATGACCGCCGAACAGCTCGTCGATGCCGCCCTGACCGGCCTCGACCGCGGCGAGGAAGTCACCCTCCCCTCGGTCCACGATCTCGACCTCTGGAACACCTACGACGCCGCCCGCCAAAACCTCTTCGGCGGCACCCAGAACGGCAGCCCCGCATCGCGCTACACCGCCGCCTAAAC
>DATMSG010000103.1:0-5623 GCA_035565515.1 Devosia sp. | reverse complement strand
ACTTCGAGAGCCGTGGTTCACGGCTCTTTTTCTTTTTGGGGCGTCGGTTTTTCCTCTTTAGCGCGGGAATAACCTGCTGGTGTGCAAGGACTTGTTGAGGCTAGTTGCGCTCGCGGGATGACGCTGGCCTCATTTGCGCCTAGCATGGCAGAGAGATAGAGGCGGGAATGTTCCCGCCGATAATTCCTCGAAGCTGGGATGGACCGTGGCGGATATGAGCGAGACGAGCAGTTCGGCAGTTGCCCTGGGCCCGCGCATTGCGGCGTCGGGAGGCTTTGACCAGCTCTATCGCGAAGGCATGGGCCTGATCGAGGCGGTTGCCGCCTATCTTGACCAGGAAGGGCGCGAGGACAGCCGGCTGCTGCCGCGCGAAGCCTCGTTTCTCTATGCCACCGAATCCATGCGCCTCACGACGCGCCTGATGCAGATCGCCTCCTGGCTGCTGTTGCAGCGGGCGGTTAATGAAGGCGAAATCTCGAGAGAAAACGCGCGCACCGAAAAGGAAAAAGTGCAGTTTTCGGCGACGCCTTCGGAGCGGGGCGGACCGGGTTATGACCATCTGCCCGAAAAGCTGCGCGCCTTCATCGATCAGGGCGACCGGCTGTTCGATCGCGTCACCCAGCTCGACCAGCTCGAGCGCGGCAAATTGCCCGAGGTTTCCCCCGGCCAGGCCAATGGCATTGCCGATCAGTTTTCGCGGTTGCATGCCGCATTCAAGCGGCCGGAATAGACCCCCAGACAAACCAAAGGCGCCCGAGGGGCGCCTTTTGCATTTCGGTCTAGGCGAGCGGGTTTACAGCCGCCGGGCCTTGCCATCGACGGTCTTGCCGTATTTGCCGGCATAGACCCGGGCCGGGACGGGCAGGCGGGAAACGATCCAGCTGACCAGGAGCGGCACAAGAACGATGTCATCCACCCAGCCCAGGATCGGGATGAAATCGGGGATGATGTCGAAGGGATTGAACAGATAGAAGGCAACGAACAGCGTCGCCGCCTTCAGGTATAGGGGCGTCTCGGCGGCCCAGAAAGCCTTCCAGAGCTGCACGACTTCCTTGCGAAAGAGTATGAGGCGGGGGAGGAGCATGTTCATCATGATCCATAAATGGCCCCGGCTGACTGGGGTTCAAGAGGCGGACCATCATATTCGGCCCGAGTGCCGCCGCCTTTCACCGTCATGTTATTGTTCAGTTGCGCGCGCAGATGGGAAGGCCTATCTCGAAGAGACGCGTGAATGAGGAATATCATGGCTGGTCCAGCGCCGCGGAGGCACTCAGTCGGGGTCAATGTCGGTGGCGTGATGGTCGGGGGCGGCGCGCCCGTCGTCGTCCAATCCATGACCAATACCGACACGGCCGATATCGACGCCACGGTGAAGCAGGTCATGCAGCTGGCGCGTGCCGGTTCGGAGATCGTGCGCATTACCGTCGATCGCGACGAGAGCGCGGCGGCGGTGCCGATCATCAGGGATCGCCTGGCCTTCATGGGCTATGATGTGCCGCTTGTCGGCGATTTTCACTATATCGGCCATAAGCTCCTGACGGATCATCCCGCCTGTGCCGAGGCGCTGGCGAAATATCGCATCAATCCGGGCAATGTCGGGTTCAAGGCCAAGCGCGATACCCAGTTCGCCACGCTGATCGAGATCGCCAATCGCTATAATAAGCCGGTGCGGATCGGGGTCAATTGGGGTTCGCTCGACGAGGAACTGCTCACCAGACTGATGGATGAGAATGCCGCTGCGGATGCGCCGATTTCGGCCGCTGCGGTGCAGCGCGAAGCCATTATCCAGTCGGCCCTTTTGTCTGCTGCGCGTGCCGAGGAACTGGGCATGCGCCGCGACCAGATCCTGCTCTCGACAAAGGTGTCGGATGTGCAGCATCTCATTGCGGTCTACCAGGACCTTGCTGCGCGCTGCGATTATGCGCTGCATCTGGGGCTGACCGAAGCGGGCATGGGCTCGAAGGGCATTGTCGCTTCGTCCGCGGCGCTCGGCATTCTGTTGCAGCAGGGGATTGGCGACACGATCCGCATTTCGCTCACGCCCGAGCCGGGCGGGGATCGCACGACCGAGGTCAAGGTCGCGCAGGAACTGTTGCAGACCATGGGTTTCAGGCAGTTCCTGCCTGTGGTGGCGGCATGCCCGGGTTGTGGGCGCACGACTTCAACGACGTTCCAGACCCTCGCAAAAGATATTCAGGACCATCTCAATGTCTCGATGCCGGAATGGCGCGAGCGCTATCCCGGCGTCGAAACGCTGTCGGTGGCGGTGATGGGTTGCATCGTCAATGGGCCGGGCGAAAGCAAGCATGCCAATATCGGCATTTCGCTGCCGGGCACGGGCGAAACCCCGGCCGCGCCGGTCTTTGTCGATGGGCAAAAGGTGGCGACGCTGCGCGGGGCAGACGTCGCCGATCAGTTCAAGGTGATGGTCGCCGACTATATCGAGCGTAAGTTCGGCACCGGCACGCAGAACGCTGCCGAATGAACGAGCGCAATACCCGCCGGATTTTCTGGCTCGCCGTGCTGATCCTGGTTCTCGGAGCCCTCAAGTTCACCGGGCATCTGAGCTGATCAGGCCGCTTCCTTCCATTCGGGCAGCGGAAAGACGCGGTCATAGGCCCAGTTGAAGACGAAAGCGTAGCCCATATAGAAAAGGGCGAGCGCAATATCCATGATCAGGGCCTGCCAGATCGAGATTTGCAGGTACCAGGCAACCAGCGGCAGCATGATCATGAGAAGACCAAGCTCGAACAGCACGGCATGGGCGACGCGAATGCGCGTCGTCTTGGCGGTGCCGCCGGTGAGGCGCTGCATCGCGTGGTCGAAGCCGAGATTGTAGACATAGTTCCAGAGCATGGCGACGGTGGCGCTGGCCACGACGATCACGGCGGAATCGCCGCCCGGCAGGTGGAAAGCAAAGGCCGCGAGCGGCGTTGCGATGATGATGCCGATGACTTCGAAGCTGACGGCGTGACGGATACGGTCGGCGGTGGTCCGCATGGGAGTTCCCCTGGGGTTTCGGGCCGTCCCGAACGCTGAACCCTGAATGGGGGAGGTCGTCCTCGCTTGGTCAGGGATATAGGATTTTCCCGATTTTCCGGCAAGCGCTATGGGGCATTTCCGATATGCCCGGGACGCAGGGCGAAGATGCCAGCCCGCACCGGCGCGCCGCCGCCCATATCGGGCACGGCGTATTCGGCAAGAAGGTCCAGATGGTCGAGTGGCAGGTCGCGCCTGAAGGGATCGCCAACGAGGATTTTGGTATTTTCCGCGGCGGCTGCGAGGATGGGCAGGGTTTGGCCGGTGACCGAGGTGTCGTAGAAGACGTCTCCGGCGAGGATCACATCGATCCCGGGCAGGCCGGGTTCGGTCCAGGATGCAAGCGTCACGCCATTGGCGGCGGCGTTGAGCATCATGGCGGCGTGGGCATTGGGATCGGGCTCGATGGCCCAGACTTTTTGGGCACCCGCCCGCGCCGCGGCGATGCCGACAAGACCGGAGCCGGCGCCGAAATCGAGCACGGTTTTACCCGCGACAACGTCCGGATGCTCCTGCAGATAAAGCGCCAGCACAGCCCCGCCGGCCCAGGCATAGGCCCAATAGGGTGGCTCATCGGCGCGGCCCTGCCGGGCCAGAAAGGCGATCAACCCGCTTTGCGGCGTCGGGCGATAGAGCGAAATGTCGGGGCAGAAGGGGAGCGGCGCCAGGGTGAAACGCTGGCGGATGAACTCTTCCGGCGAAGGGCTCACTCCGGAAGCTGGCAAGCATCCACCCATTTATTGCCGCAGAGCTCGGCGAGGCGGTCGACGCTCAGTTTTACGGAAGCGTGCGTGTGGCCGCCGGCGGGGATGACAAAATCGTAAATCTTGAGCGATGTGTCCAAAAAGATCGGCAGCGGTGCGGGGAGCCCGAACGGGCAGACGCCGCCGACCTGATGGCTCGTGAGGCGCAGGACGTCTTCGGCGCCCAGCATGCGCGGACGGCCGCCAAAGGCACTTTTGGATTTCTGGTTGTCAAGGCGCGCATCGCCGCGGGTCACCAGCAGCACTTCCTCGTCGCGGATGCGGATGCAGAGGGTTTTGGCGATCTGGCCGGGCTCGACACCGTGCACTTCGGCGGCAAGCTGCACCGTGGCGGTGGAATTGTCGGTGACTTCAACAGTAAGGTCGGGCGCGCGGGCGGCAAGATCGGTGCGGACGGAATCAAGGCTCATTGGCAAAGGCTCAAAAAAGATCGGCGAGGCGGGTTTCGTATTTGAAGCGGGTCTTTTCGCGGATCGGCGTCGTCACCGCGCGGCGCATAAAGTCCAGCGGCAGGTCCTTGGTCGTGTCGAAGGACATGAGTTCGGACACCGTGACCCGCTCGCCGGCATAGGGCGTCACGATGACATCCATGCCGGCCTCAACCGTGCCGGTGGCCAGCACGCGGCAATAGGCGCCGGGGCGGTTGGCGCGATGAAAACGCTTCACCCAGAACTTGTCGCCCATTTTGGCGGCAAAGGTCATACAGGGCGTGCGGTGATAGGTGACTTCCAACAGGCAATCGCCGATCTCGAAGCGGTCACCAATGGCGGTGTTGGCGCTGACGGGACCCTCAATGACGAGATTTTCGCCGAAAAGGCCGGGCGCGATTTCGATCCCCTCCTGGGCCCACCAGTCATAATCGCCTCGGAAATAGACATAGATGGCCTGGTCGCGCCCGCCATGATGCCGGCGATCGAGAATGGTGTCTTCGGCAATGCCCTCTGGGCCAATGACGACGGGGCCGGAGGTGGCGCGCTTGTTGATCCCGGTGAGCGGGCCATAGCCTGCAATATGTTCGGCCTTGCCGGTGCAGACGGCGAGGAGCCTTGCCATGCTACTTTTCCCGGCTGGCGAAATATTTCGCCGTGGCGCGCAGGCCATCCGCCTTGGGGCCGAAGGTGCGCAGCGCGAGAATGGCCTCATTGACCGTGTCGTTGAGCACTTTTCTTGCGCCCTCGATGCCGAGTTTTGAAACCAGCGTCTGCTTGCCGGCTTCGGCATCCTTGCCGGTGGCCTTGCCCATGGTTTCCGCGGTTGCGGTAACGTCCAGAATATCGTCGGCAAGCTGAAAGGCGCGGCCGGCGGCTTCCGCATAGGCGGTCATGGCCGAAAGAGCACGCGGATCGGCGCCGCCCAAAATGGCGCCCATGCGAACGCTGGCGCGGATCAGGGCGCCGGTTTTCATCGCCTGCATGACGGAAATCTCGCCCTCGGAGAAACCACCTTTTTCCCCTTCGATATCGCGCATCTGCCCGCCGGCCATGCCACCGGCGCCGCTGCCGAGAGCGAGTTCGGTGACGAGACGAATGCGCACGGCGGGATCGGCATGGCAGGCCGCATCGCCCAGCAGGGCGAAGGCGTGGGTGAGAAGAGCGTCGCCGGCCAGAATGGCCGAGGTTTCGTCAAAAGCCTTGTGAACGGTCGGGCGGCCGCGCCGCAGGTCGTCGTCGTCCATGGCCGGCAGATCGTCATGGACCAGCGAATAGCAATGCACCATTTCGACGGCGAGGCCGGTCAGGAGCGACGCTGCGGGGGGCAGCGAGAAAATGGCGGCGGCCTGGCGCACGAGCAGGGGGCGCAGGCGCTTGCCGCCTTCGAGC
>DATMSG010000102.1:0-1605 GCA_035565515.1 Devosia sp. | reverse complement strand
GAGGGCTTCGACGCGGGCGGCGACGAGTTCGGGACTGCCGGCGCTCTCGCGCAGGGCCCGGGTCACCTCGGCCATTTCGCTCGTCAGGCGTTCGAAATCGCCCGAGGAAATGCTCATATTGCGCTCGATGGCGTCGATGCGATCATAGACGCTGCGCACATTGGCTTCGATGGAGGCCATGGCCGGTTCGAGCGTGCCGCCTTTGGGCGCGAACTCGGCGCGCTCCTCGCGGATGATCTCGCGCTCCATCTGCTGGGCCTGCAATTCGGCGAGCTTGGCGACCGTGGCGGAGACATCGTCGAGGCGGGAATTGACGGCGGAAAGATCGACCCTGGGAGCACGCTCCAGCATGGAGGCCAGCGCGGCAATCTGGGTTTCGAGGCGCTTGACCTGGCCGGTTTCCCCCACGGCGCCGGCGAGCAGTTCGACCACCTGGGTAAGCTGTTCGACCTGGGAGGCAACCTCGTGCACATCGGAAGAACTGTTGCGGGCGGTGCGCAGTTGGCCTTCGAGACGGCCCAGGCGATCGCCCATGCCCGAGACGAGGCTCGACAGCTCGCGGAATTCGGGCAGGTCGGAGGGGCGGCGGTCGATGGCGGAAATGACCGAGGCGCCCTGGCGGCTGCGGATTTCGGCAATGGCGGTGTTGAGATCGCCGGCTTCATCGTCCTGGGGATTAAAGCGATCGACGGCGCGCTTGACGCTGCGCAGGGCCTCGTTGCGGCGACGGCTTGCCGGATCGGGCACATTGACCTGATCGCGCAGGTGGCGGACGCGATTGGAGACCCCTCCCCCATCCGGCGCGGCGCCGAAGCGGCTTTCCACCTGATCGAGCAATGCGACCAATTCGCCGCGCAGGGCTTGCCAATCCCCGGTGCCGGGGTCGAAAGCGGTATCGGCGTAGTCCGATTGAGGATAGGCGCGGGCCATGGTCAGTCCCTGTCAAAGCGAGCGCGTGCCAAGCCGAAGCAGCACGAAGGTCTAACGGTCACTTTTGGGAAAACATGGTAAAGAAGCCGTTAAGGATTGCTGCAATATGCAAATGCCCGGGGCGCAAAAGGATGGTTTTCTGGTTCCGCCCCTGATTTGGAGTAGTTTAGGCCCATGACTCGTCGCCGCATCATCATCGTGGATGACCATCCCCTGTTCCGGGCCGCCTTGCGCCAGACGCTGGCCGGCGGGGACGCGACGGTGAGTGTGGAAGAGGCGGGCGATCTCGCCAATCTCAGCGCATCGCTCGATGCCGATCGCGATTGCGACCTGGTGCTGCTCGATCTCAACATGCCCGGCGTTCGCGGATTTTCGGGGCTGCTGCTGGTGCGGGCGCAATATCCGGAAATTCCGGTGATGATCATTTCGGCGGTGGAAGACGCGACCGTGGTGCGCCGCGCATTTGAACTCGGCGCTTCGGGCTATCTGCACAAATCCGAGGGGCCGACGGAAATCCGCCGCGCCATCGAGACGGTGCTGGCGGGCGAAGTTTTTGTGCCCAAGGGGACGACGATTACCGGGGATGACGAGCAATCGGGATTGATGAAGCGGCTGGCGAGCCTGACGCCTCAGCAGGTGCGCGTCCTGATGATGCTCAGTGACGGGCTGATGAAC
>DATMSG010000101.1:0-4425 GCA_035565515.1 Devosia sp. | reverse complement strand
GTCCGTTTGGGCAGGTTTTGCGCATAAAAATCAGCTATATAGCTCAGTATGGATTTTCTCTGTAACGATTGCACTTGACCTATTGACCTAACAATTTGGTCTTGATTGGCTAGTGTTAGCTCGAAGAGCGGCGTGTTAGGTCGCCCGGGCTGAGGAGGGATCGATGACCAATATTTCTCGGAGAACATTCCTGGCCGCGACCGGCGCCGCGCTCGTGCTGCCGGCCATCCCGGCCTTCGCGCAGGCCCCGCTCAAGGAAGCGCCGGCGCTTGCCGAGGCCGTTGCTGCCGGCACCATTCCGCCGCTGGCCGAACGCCTGCCGCTCAATCCCATGGTGGTGCAGCCCTTCGAAAGCGTCGGGAAATATGGTGGCGACCTGCGCGCGGCCCTTGTCGGGGGCGGCTCGCTCAACATGATGCACCGCTATCAGGGCTATGAGCCGCTGGTGCGCTATACGCCCGATTTCGGCGGCGTCATTCCCAATGTGGCCGAAAGTTTCGAGGCCAATGAAGACGCAACGGCCTATACGTTCAAGCTGCGCGAGGGCCACAAATGGTCCGATGGCGCCCCCTTCACCACTGACGACGTGATGTTCTTCTACGAGGACATCCTCCTCAACGAAGAGCTGGCCCAGTCCCCGCCCACGCCGCTGCGCTCGACCGATGGCAGCACGGCGAAATTCGAAAAGATCGACGATCTGACCTTCCGCATCGTCTTCAACCAGCCCAATGGCCTCCTGCCGCTGCGCCTTGCCTGGGCCAATGACGACCGCACGACGCGCACCCCGCGCCACTATCTCGAGCAGTTCCACATCAAGTACAATCCCGATGCGGACAAGCTCGCCACCGATCAGGGCATGACCGGCTGGGTGCAGCTCTTCCAGATCAAGAGCGGCATCGCCGTCGATGGCGAAATCTTCAAGAACAAGGACATGCCGACCCTATACGGCTGGCGCGTCACCCAGCCCATCGGCGAGTCCGCCGAATTCTCGATTTCCGAGCGCAATCCCTATTATTTCAAGGTCGATAGCGAGGGGAACCAGCTGCCCTATATCGACCGCATCACCTATGCCGTGGCGGCCGACAACGAAGTGCTGTTGCTCAAGGCGTTGCAGGGCGAGATCGACCTCATCGACCAGTGGATTTGCACCCCGGCCAATCGCGCCGTGCTTTATGATGGCCAGGAAACCGGTCAATACGGGTTCTATACCACCACCTCGACCGAGCCGAACGAGATGGTGTTCCAGCTCAACCTGACCCATCCTGATCCGGCCAAGCGCGCGCTCTACCAGAACAAGGATTTCCGCGCCGCCCTCAGCCATGCCATCGACCGGCAGGCCGTCATCGACACCATCTTCATCGGCCAGGGCGCGCCGGCCCAGCCCTCGGTCCGCCCCGAAGATCCGCTCTATAACGAACAACTCGCCACCCAGTTCACCGCCTACGATACCGCCAAGGCCAATGAGCTGCTCGATACCATCGTCCCCAACAAGGACGGCGAGGGCATGCGGCTCGATGAGAACGGCAATCGCGTTACCATCATTTTCGAGATCGATCAGGTGCGCCAGACCTTCGTAGACAGTTTCCAGCTCGTCCTGCCCATGCTGCGCGCCGTCGGCATCGACGCGCAGATGCGCACCATGGACCGCTCGCTCTGGGAAGTCCGCGTGCGCCAGGGCGGGGAATATGACGCCACGGTGCACAAGTTCGGCGGCAATGGCGGCATCGTCGCCATTCTCGATCCGCGCTACTTCTTCCCCAACACCACCGAGGCCATGTACGCCAAGGGTTGGCAGATCTGGTACAACGACAGGGAATCCGTCGATGCGGTCGAGCCGCCGGAAGCCACCAAGCGCCAGTTCGAGGCCTATAACGAACTGCGCCAGTCGAGCGACCCGGCCCGCCAGAACGAATTGATGGCGGAAATCCTCCAGATCGCCGCCGACGAGTTCTACGTCTTCGGCATCACCCTGCCGCTCGATGGCTATGGCATCATCGCCAATCGTCTCAAGAACGTGCAGCCCAGCATGCCCAATTCCTGGGGCTATCCGACGCCGGCGCCGACCAATCCCGAGCAATATTACATCAGCTGACCTTTCCCGAGGTCAGCCCGGCACCGGCGGAGTCCCGCCGCCGCTGCACTTTTTCTAAAGCCCACAACCGGATCGTCCGATGCTCAAAATCGAAGACAGCCCAGCTGCGTCCACTCTCCGCACGCCTGACTGGTACAAGACCGCCACGCGCTGGACCCAGCTCACTTTCGTCGAGGACGATCCGCAGCGCTATGACCCCGGCTTCTGGGTCGATGTCTTCAAGCGCACCAAGTCCAATGCCATCTGCCTCTCGGCCGGCGGCTATATCGCCTATTACCCCAGCGAAATTCCGCTCCACTATGTCTCGAAATTCATCGGCGACACCGACCCCTTCGGCACGCTCGTCGCCGAAGCGCGAAAACTCGACATGCACGTCATGGCCCGCGTCGACCCGCACGCTATCCATGCCGACGCCGCCGAAGCGCACCCCGAATGGGTCTCGCTCACCGTGGATAGAAAGCCGCGCGAACACTGGGCCATGCCCGGCATTTTCGTCACCTGCGCCTATTCGAGCTACAATTTCGAGTTCATGACCGAGGTCATCGTCGAGATCGCCGAAAAATACGACATCGACGCGCTCTTCGGTAATCGCTGGCAAGGCCATGGCGTCTGCTACTGCAAGGCCTGCGAAGACAATTTTCGCGCGGCCAGCGGTTTCGAGCTCCCCGAAACCAGCAGCGCCTCCGACCCCGTCTGGCAGGCCTGGGCGGCCTGGCGCCGCACGACGCTCACAAGACTCGTCGCCCATTGGGATACCGCGGTCAAAAAGGTCAAACCGCACGCCTCCTTCATTCCGAATATGAGCGGGTCCTCGCTCATGGAATTCGACCTCTCGGTCATCAAGAAGCATTGCCCCATTTTGTTCGTCGACCATCAGGGCCGCCGCAATGTCGAGCCGGCCTGGTCGGCCGGCCGCAATGGCAAGCGCATCCGCGCCACGTTCCGCGACCGGCCCGTGGGGCTCATCACCTCCATCGGCCCCGAGGAAATCCCGCGCTGGAAAGATAGCGTGCAGACCGGCCCCGAAATCGAGCAATGGATTCACGCCGGCATCACCCAGGGCCTTTTCCCCTGGTTCACCAAATTCAATGCCTGCATTCCCGACGACCGCTGGGTCGAGCCCACGGCCAATGCGTTCAATCTCCATGCCAAGGTCGAGCCCGTCATCGGCTCCATGCTGCCCAAGGCCGAGATCGCGATCATCGACCCGGCAACGACCCTGCGCCATTGGGACCCCGACAAACGGCACCTGGCCGAACTCAACGATATGGGTTTTTACCACGCCCTCGTCGAAGCCCGGCTCCCCTTCGAATTCCTCTCCGACCAGATCATGACGGTTGAGGAACTGCGCCGCTACAAGCTCGTCATCCTCGCCAACGCCACCTATCTCTCCGACGCCCAGTGCCAGGCGCTGCGCGATTTCGTCGCCGAAGGCGGTTCGCTCGTCGCAGCGCACCAGACCTCGCTCTACGACGAAAAGGGCGCTGCCCGCGCCGACTTCGGCCTTGCCGATGTCTTCGGCGTCAAGATGACGTCTCCCCCACGCACAGGCGTGCGCAATTCCTATGTCTCGATCAACGGCACCCACCCAATAAGCACCGGTTTCGGCAGCGCCCAGCGCATTATCGGCGGCACCGAAGATGTCGGCGTCGAACCGACCACTACGCTGGAACAACCCTTCCTGAAGGTCCCGGATTTCCCTGACCTGCCGATGGAAGAAGTCTATCCCCGCCTGCCGCCCCAGGGCGTCGGCGTCTCTGCCCGCACCACCGAAGCTGGCGGCCGCGTCGTCTACATTCCCTGGAACATCGGCGAGGTCTTCTGGACCTATATGGCCGAAGACCAGGGCCGGCTTATCGCCAATGCCGTCAAATGGGCCCTCGGCAAGGAGCCTGAGATCACGGTTGAGGGCCGCGGGGTTTTCGATGTGGGCCTGCATGAGGACGAAAAGGGCAGGGCGCTGTGCCTGCTCAATCTCACCAATCCCATGATGATGAAGGGCCCCCTGCGCGACACCTGGCCGGTCGGCCCGCTCACCGCCACGCTCGAAATTCCCAAGGGCAAAAAGGTGAAATCGGCCAGTCTCCTGGTCGCCGGCAAGCAGGTGCCGTTCCGAATCTCGGGCGGTCGTGCAACGGTCGACATCAGCGAGATCGAGACCATGGAGGTGGTCCATCTCGCCTGGGAGTAACCCCCACCCAACCTCCCCCTAAGAGGGGGAGGGGCGCATCGAGCAAGCCTTGATGTCATCCCCATCACCGCTGCCATCCCTCCCCCTCGCAGGGGGAGGCTAGGTGGGGGTAGGGGGAGCCACCAGACCACCCGGCCCGACG
>DATMSG010000100.1:0-10918 GCA_035565515.1 Devosia sp. | reverse complement strand
GCTATTCCTCGAAATCTCCGAAGAACAGCGCATGGAGCCGATCCTCTAGCGGGCGCACCACGTCCGCATGGGCCATGCCCTGCTGCCGCGTTTCCTGCGCCTCGGCAATCAGCCCCTCCATATGCTCACGCAGCATGGTCTTCTGGTCTTCCGGCAGCTCCGATGCCTCCAGCCGCGCCATCGGCTCGGCAAAGATCGCGTCGAACTGCGCCTGCGGCAGCGTCGCCATATAGCCGCTGGCCACCGCCTCATAGGCATTCACCCAGCTTTCGCGGCTGAACCCCGCCGCCGGAATGCGATTGGCCTCCATGGCGTCATAATCGAAGAAGATTTCCGCGGCATCGGTAACCATGCCCTCACCGGTCTCCTCCGCCATCAGTTCCACGATGCCGACCACGGCCTCCGCCTCGCTGGCCGTCAGCGCGAGGACTGGCGTCGCCAGCCCTGCCATGACCACCACGGCGCCCCAACGCAAAATTCCCGAAACCATCTTAGAACGCCCCCTTGATGCCGGCCGAGAAGGCCACGGTCGGATCGCGGCCATTGGTGGCCAGATGCACCGAGCCCGAGAGCGAGACCGCGTCGGTGATCGCATGGTCGAGTTCGAGCCCCAGCCGCCCCCAGGTCTGGGCATAGTTGCCACCGCCGAGCGAGAAGTTGAAAAGCCCGTCCACCTGACCCACGGCCGCGGCCGCCGTGCCGTTGCGATGCGCCACTTCCAGCGTCGTCGAGAGTTTTGTCTGGCTCGAAAGTTCGGTGATCGCCGTCACGCCCAGGCGAATATCGGCATGGCCCAGATGCTGGGCGGCAAAGTTCGCCGGGAAGGGTCCGCCCGTTTCGCTATAGCCATTGACCCGCAATCCTCCAAAGGCCAGCGAGGCCCAGGGATTGATGCTGGTATTGCCGATCACGGCCGCTTCCAGCCAATCGGCCCGTACCCTGACCACCCCGCCCAGCGCATTGGTCTGCCCGCTCGAAACAGCCGTGGCCGCACCATTGGAATAGGCACGATCGATATCGGCTTGCCAGCCGCCGATCATGCCGGTCAGCGAGAGCAGCAGCGGCGTGCCATCGGGCTGCCAGTCCACCTCGCCCAGCACATATTGGCCGGACATGTTGAGCGCCCCGCCCAGCGCCAGGCTTTGCCAGGAACGGGTGGTACCGACCGCGCCGCCGAGGCGCACCGCGCCACCGGCGAGGTCCAGACAGGCCCCGGCCTCGGCCAAAGCCAGGTTGGTCGAACTCTGGCCATGATGGGCAAAGTCGCCCGTCGCCCAGGCGCACATATCGCCCGAAAGGCTCGGGGTGAGCATCAGGGGTCGGTGATGCGCCCCGTTCATCGGCAGCCAGGTCAGAAACTCGCCCGTATTGGCCACGCTCGCCGCGCCATAGAGCGAGGCCTGATATTCGGCCACATCCATGATGCCGGTACCAGGATTGGGATTGGGATTGGGATTGGGATTCGGCCCCGGTTCGGCGCTCGCCACCCGAGCGATATAGGCGCGCTCTATCTCTTCATCGTCCAACATGATGCCGGCGATGACCAGGCCATTGTCCGAAATGGCGTTGGCGTCCACCAGGGCCAGATCGCCTACGGCCACGCCATTGCGTTCCAGCCAGTCCGCCACCGATTCCATTCCCGTATCTTCCGACCAGCGGAAGGCCAGCCGGTGCGACAGATTGGCCTCGCTCCAGCCCACGACATATTGCCCGTCGCGCGACACGGCATTGGCGCCGCTTGAATTGAACGGATCGTCGCCCAGGGCTCCGAGGTCATGCATCTGCACGTTATCGACCGCGCCGCCGGTGGAACCCTCGACCCAACGGAAGGCCCGGCTGACCGCGTTCGGGTTGTTGGAGATGCCCACGACAATCCGGCCATCAGCCGATATGTCGGTTGCGTTGGAACTGCCGCCATCCATTCCAGTCAATGCCCCCAGGTTGAGCACGCTGTGCGTGCCATCAACGCCGATCCGCGTCAGGTCCCAGCGTGTCGCGAGCCCCAGGGTCGCGTTGCCGTCGCTATAGCCGGCCGCATAATTGCCATCGTCGGAAATCGCCGCCGCCGACCAGCGTCCCGCATCGTCAAGCCCCTCCAGCCGGTACATTTGCGGATTGCTGGCCTCGCCGCCAGTCGCGCCCTCGACCCAAACGAACCCGCGGGTCATACCCGGCTGGATGTGGGCGCCCACGACGCGGGTGCCATCTCCCGATACGTCATGAGCATAGCTGCGGGCGCCGCTGGTGGGAAACAGCAGGCCCAGATCCTGCATTCCGCCCGCTTCCGTCCACCGAAAAGCACGATAGTCGTAATCGTCGCCGCGCGAGGCGCCAACCACCACGGTGCCCGCCCCATTCATCCCATAGACGTGGGACGCACCACCGCCCAGGCCGCCCATGTCGATATAGCCCTCGGGACGATAGACGATGACCTTGCCATCTTCATCGACGTCGCCGGTCCAGATGGAACCATCAGCACTCAACGCCGGAATCCGCCAGACGCGACCAAAGTCGGGATGGCTCGGTAGAGTGAGTTCCCCCGCCGCCTCCGCCTTCGGCACCAGAACCAGCGCCGTGCTTGCCATCAGCGCCCCCACCAGCAGCCAACGCCCTCCGATCTGCCGTTTCCGTGTTCCAAACGCACGCGCCGCCATCAATGTCTCCCAAAAGCAAAAAACCGGCCCTTGCGGACCGGCTTTGCCAATTAGGGGACTCGTCCCACGCGCTCAACGCAGGCGCCTTGCGAACAAAAACATTGCCGCCACACATAACGGCCGGGCCTAAACCCTCTCTTCGCCCCGCTTCCAGGCCCCCGGCGTAACCCCGAAGCGCCGGCGAAAAGCCGTCACAAAATTGCTCACCTGCGCATAGCCCAGCTCCCAGGCCAGCTGCTTGAGCGACAATGGCGTGCCTTCCTCCAAAGCCTGCCGCGCCGCATCGAGCCGCGCATCGCGCAAAAAGGCGAACACGGTCGTGCCGTAGAGTTGGCGGAACCCGCGATTGAGTCTTTTGGGCGAAAGCCCCACATCTCTGGCCAGCGCATCGAGGTCGGGCGGTTCGCGCAGGTTGAACAGGAGCCGGTCATGGGCCATGCGCACCTTGGCAAGATCGCGCGGCGGCAGTGCCTCGTCGTCCTGGTTCGACCGCTCCAGCACGCTGAACTGATAGGCCAGAAATTCCAGCGCCTTGGCCTGACGGAAAATGCGGTTCATCGGTCCGCGAAAGGCCGGGCGCAGCAGCTCCTGCGCCACCATGCGCAGCTTGGCCGGCAGCGCCGCCATGGCCAGCACGTCCGCCTTGCCCCGGCCGAGCGTATCGGTGAACAGCTGCGGCAGGTTGGAGTCCCCGCCCACCAGCGCGAGCGCCTCCGGCTCGAGCCGCAGCGCCACGGTGCGCCAACCCCGATGCGCATCGACCTCGTAGCGCGCGCGCCGCTCGACTGGGGTCATCACATAGGCCCGCCCGTCTTCGCGCCAGGATTCATCCCCGCAGCCCTCGAGGCTCGCGACGCCCCGACTGCTCAGGATCGTGCCGAGGATGAGACGGCCATCGCTCGGCTCGCCCGCCTGCACCTCGATATTGAAACGGCAATCCGGCGTCGCCTCGCTGCGATAGAGCCACAGCCCCGGCAGCACCAGCGTCTCCTCCAGATAGGCCTTGGCGGTCCCATAGCGAAAGCTCAACCGCTCCCGCTCGCTGAAATCGGCGACATGGCTATGCCGCCCGCTTGTAAACAACCAGTCCGTCATCCGCGTCCCTCGGAAGCAAGCCAGGAACGTTAAAAGAAAACATGCGCCTGTCAAATCACGGTAATTATGCGCGCCGGACCGCAATACATGCGGGGACAGTAAACGCTCCCTCCATTGCCGATACAAGGAAGCACTCCGGCAGTCACCGGCAAAACCAGGCCCGCCTCGATCGCTCGAAACGGGCCTGGGTCTGCATCATCTCATCGAAATGCCCACCGCCAACGGCCAGGCATCCCACATCCTAGTGCCGCGGATGTTCGGGCAGTTCTTTGAGTTCATCCTTCGTCCAGGATGTCATGGCGTGAATTTCGCCGCCTTCGTCGCGCATGAAGTCCAGTTCATGAAGCGGCAGCGCAACCGGCTTGGCACCAATGCCGAGAAATCCCCCAACATCGACGACGGCCGTGCTGTCCATCCCGACGCCATCGATGTGATCGACAGTGCCGACCTTTTCGTCATCGGCATCGTAAATGGTCGCGCCTTCGAGCATTGAAGGAATGAGTTCGGTGCTGGAAAGGCGTACGTGATGGCTGTGATCCATGGTCAATCTCCTTTCGTCTACAGGAGAAACCACTGGCAGCGCCCTCCGTTCCGCCCTCGCGCCATCACAATCCCGAGCGATGTGTCCTGCTTGACATACCTATCACTGAAAGGCATACACCTATCAACGATAGGTATGAATATGGCTCCTGCGCCCTCCGCCTTCCTCAATGGCGTTCCCGAGCTTCTGGTCCTGCGCCTGCTGCGCGATCGGGAAATGTATGGTTACGAATTGGTGCAGGCGATCCGCGAGGCCAGCGCCGATCAGCTCACCTTTGCCGAAGGCGTCATCTATCCCCTGCTCCATACGCTGGAGCGCGACGGTGCGCTCTCCACCCGCCGCCAGACCATCAATGGCCGCAGCCGCGTCTACTATGCCGTCACGCCCACCGGCCGCGAGCGCTTCGACGCTCTTTCGGCCCATTGGCGCACGCTCACCGGTGCCATCGCCACGGTTCTGGAGGCGCCCCGCCATGCATGACGCTTTCGTCGATCTCCGCGAAGACCTGCTCCGTGCCGGTGTCTCGCCGCGTCGCGTGCGCCGCTACCTTCGCGAACTCTCCGATCACCGCGCCGACCTGATCGAGCATCTGCAAGCCCAGGGCCATACGAGGCAACAAGCCGAACAGGAGTCCCTCGACCGCCTCGGCTCTCACGATACGCTTCTGTTACCCATGCTCGCCGACAGCCGGTTCCGCAGCATGGCCGCCCGTTGGCCGGCTCTGGTCTATCTCGGCCTGCCGCTCGCCTCGCAGATCATGCTGGCGTTCCTGTCCGCCGCCGCCCTCATCGCCGCGGCCTCCACGCCTCTCCGGCCTGCCCTAGCCGATCTGGGCTCCGGCGTCGCCATCCTCTGGCTCGCCGGCTCCGTCATCCTGAGCTGGGCCGCAATCGTTGCGGCCCACCGCCGGCGCGCCTCCATGCGCTGGCCGATCTTCGCGGCGCTCGCCGTGTCCGGCATCGCCGCCGCCATGAATATCGACGTCACCATGCCCATCGCCGATAGTCACGGCGAAATCATCCTGGCGCTGACCTCTCCCGCGCCCCTGCCCCTGGTGACCCTCGCCGCCCTGTCCCTGCTGCCCCTGCTTTTCCGCTTCGGGCCAAGGCCAACGCCATGAAGAGCCTCATCGCCCTTCTCCTCCTCACCAGCGCGGCAACCGCCGCCCCGGTCGCACAAAACCTCGCTCGCCCCGATGGCAGCCTCATCCACTATACCCTCGACCGTGCACCAAAACCCGCCGCCGGCCTCCTCGTCCTCAGCCAGGGCTCCGGCTGCCGCCCAGGCGCCCAAAACGCCGCCCTCGCCACCGTCCGCGCCGCCTTTCCCTCTTATGACACCCTGATCGTCGAAAAGGCCGGCATCTCTCCGGAAATGGCAGTCGATGAACGCAACTGTCCCACCGATTTCCACGACCGCTACACCGTCTCCCAGCGCATCGAAGACTATCAGGCCGTCCTTTCCGCGCTCGGCCCCCAGCCCGGCCGCACCATCCTGTTCGGCGGCTCCGAAGGCGGTCTCGCCATGGCCATCCTCGCCGTAACGCTGCAACCCGACGCAGCCATTCTCCTCTCCTCCGCCACTGGCGCCAGCTTTGGCGACATGGTGCTCTCTACCCTCCCGCCCCAAGGCAAAGCCAGCGTCGCCGCCGGTTTCGAGGCCGCCCGCGCCAATCCCGACAGCAGCGAATTGTTCGGCGGCCATACCTATCGCTTCTGGGCCGATAGTCTCGACCACCGCTCCATCGATTATATGCGCCAGACCGATACGCCCTTTCTTCTCATTCAGGGCGGCCTCGACACTTCCTCGCCCCTCGACGCCGCCCGCACGACCGCCAGCGCCTTTGCCACCGATGGCCGCTGCAACCTGACCTATTGGGAATTCCCCGCCCTCGATCACGGCATGCTCGACCCCCAGGGGAACACCCACCTCCCCACCGTTGCCGCCATGGCCGCCAGCTGGGCCGAACACCCGATCCCCGCCTGCTGACCAAATTCCGCGCCCTCAACGCGTTCCCTTAAGCAATTTCCCCTAAAATCGCTGCCGATTAAGGGGCGCGTTACCTCGGACTGCCAGCAAGCCTTGATTTCCCACCGCGTCGCCGCGGATGGAAAGCAATGCGCGGCAGTCCGGCGACACGCCCGGAACAGGGGAAGCCCAGGACATGAAAGACGTCGTTCATCTCTCGGAAGTCGTGGGGGCCCTCAGCTATGCCCTGGACCTCACCGAGGGCCAGCCGATCGGCCATAGCCTGCGCTGCTGCTGGATCGGCATGCATATCGGCAAGCATCTGGGCCTGTCGGAATCCTCTCTGTCCGACCTCTATTATACGCTGCTGCTCAAGGACATCGGCTGCAGTTCCAATGCGGCGCGCATCTGCAGGCTCTATCTGGCCGACGACCTGAGCTTCAAAAGCGCCTACAAGCTGATCGACAACAAGCTTCCCGAAGTCCTGCGCTTTCTGCTCGCCAATACGGCGCGCAAGTCGGGCCTGGTCGAACGCCTGCAAACCATGATCAACGTCGCCCGCAGCAGTGGCGAAATCGCCCGCGAACTGATCGAGACACGCTGCCAGCGCGGCGCCGACATCGTTCGCAACATGCATTTTTCCGAGGCGGTCGCCCACGGCATTCTTGACCTCGACGAACATTGGGATGGTTCCGGCCAGCCGCTGCAGCGCCGGGGCCGCGAGATTTCTCTCTTCGCCCGCATCGCGCTGATTTCGCAGGTGGTCGACGTCTTCTTCATGCGCGGCGGCGCACCCGCCGCAGTCGCCGAAGTGAAAAGCCGCTCCAGCCGCTGGTTCGATCCGGAGCTGGTCTCGATCGTCGCGACCCTGGAAAACGACGCCTTCTTCTGGCTTCCCCTCCTCGCCAACGATCTGCCCGATCGCGTCGCCGATCTCGAACCGCAAACCCTCGTGCGCTCGGTGGATGAAGATTATCTCGATGACATCGCCGCCGGCTTCGCCCGGGTGGTCGATGCCAAAAGCCCCTTTACCGCCGGTCACAGCGAGCGCGTTTCCCTCTTTGCCGATCTCATCGCCGAAGAGCTCGGTTATGCCCCCGAACATCGCCGCTGGCTCAAGCGCGCCGCCCTTCTCCACGACATCGGTAAGCTCGGCGTTTCCAATACCGTGCTCGACAAGAATGGTCAGCTCGACGAAGACGAATGGGAGCAGGTCCGCAGCCACGCGCAGCTGGGCCGCATCATTCTCTCCAAGATCGGCGCCTTCCGCTCCATGGCCCGCATCGCCGGCGACCACCACGAGCGGCTCGACCGCAAGGGCTATCCCTTCGGCATCGGTGCGGCCGAGATCGACCGCGACACCCGCATCGTCACCGCCGCCGATATTTTCGACGCCCTCACCGCTGACCGCCCCTATCGCAAGGCCATGCCCGTCCCCACCGCCTTCGACGTCATGGAACGCGGCCTGGGCACGGCCATAGACCCCGATGTCTATGCCGCCCTGAAACGCGGCTTCGCCCGCATCTACGGCGTGACCGAGACCCCCACCCCTGCTGACGGCGCCGAGACCGAAACCAAGGCCGACACCAATGCCGACGCGGCGTGAGGCCCGTTCCCTCTCCGTTCACAACATGTTAATAGCTGCGCTCCGTTCCCCTGCTGACATTGCGTGACAGGACACCCATCTTAGGGTCACCCTGCACCATCCGTTCTGCTGAAGAAGAGCCCGCGCCATGGCCCCCAAGACGACTCGCCCCGGCAAAGCCGAATTTTCCATCGACGAGTTCTTCGCCGAGATCGAAAAGGCCGAGGACATCCAGGCGTCGAAGCCGCTCTATGCCGAGCGCATGAAGAACAAGCGCGCGCTCGACCGCGCCGAAGCGGCCGAGAAGGAAGCCGCGGCTCCAAAGACCGCCCTCGAAAAGCGCCGCACCATCAAGTCGAGCCACGACACCGCCACCGGCATGTCGGCGAAAACCGCAAAAACCAAGATCAACTCCGTCGATCGCGTCGATTTCGATGGCTTTGGCGAGGCCCCGCAGGCCGGCTTCAACCATGTGCCGAGCAAAGCCGTCACCGCCCGCGACATCTCCCGCGCCGCCGCCGCTGACCCCGAGGCCCAGGCCAAACTCCGCGAAGCCCTCGACGCCTCGGTCAAGAAGAACAAGGCCAAAAAAGGCGAGAGCCTCGAAAACGCGACCACCGTCGGCATCACCGCTACGGTGAAGGCGCTCGAACAGATCATCCTCCACGGCCGCAAGGAAGTGGAAGGCTCCTCCCCCTGGGTCCCCCACCGCCCCGAGCGCCCGCAAAAGCTCGAAGGCGGCAAGCCCTTCAAGCTCGTGACCGATTACGAGCCCCGCGGCGACCAGCCCACGGCCATTGCCGAACTGGTGGAGGGCATTTCCAACGGCGAAACCGACCAGGTCCTCCTCGGCGTCACCGGCTCGGGCAAGACCTTTACCGTCGCCCAGACCATCCAGCGCACCCAGCGCCCCGCCCTGATTCTTGCGCCCAACAAGACCCTCGCCGCCCAGCTCTATGGCGAGTTCAAGCACTTCTTCCCGGAAAACGCCGTCGAATATTTCGTGTCCTATTATGACTACTACCAGCCGGAAGCCTATGTTCCGCGCACGGACACCTATATCGAGAAGGAATCCACCATCAACGAGCAGATCGACCGCATGCGCCACTCGGCGACGCGGGCCCTGATGGAGCGCGACGACGTCATCATCGTCGCCTCGGTCTCGTGCATTTACGGCATCGGCTCGGTGGAAGGCTATTCCGCCATGATCATCGACGTGCACCAGGGCGAGAGCATCGATCAGCGCGAAATGCTGCAAAAGCTCGTCGCCCTGCAATATAAGCGCAACGAACAGGCCTTTACCCGCGGCACCTTCCGCGTCCGCGGCGACACGGTCGAGATTTTCCCGTCCCACTATGAAGACGCCGCCTGGCGCGTCTCCCTCTTCGGCAATCAGATCGAAAAGATCGTCGAATTCGACCCGCTGACCGGAAAAACCATCGGCGAGCGCAAGTTCATCCGCATCTATGCCAATTCCCACCACGTCACCCCTCGCGCCACCACCACCGGCGCCATCAAGGAAATCCGCGCCGAACTCGCCGCGCGCCTGCAGGAACTCAACGGCGCCGGCCGCTTCCTCGAAGCCCAGCGCCTCGAACAGCGCACCCTCTTCGATCTCGAAATGATGGAAGCCACCGGCTCCTGCGCCGGCATCGAAAACTATTCGCGCTACTTCTCCGGCCGCCGCCCCGGCGAGCCCCCTCCGACGCTCTTCGAATACCTGCCCGACAATGCCCTCGTCTTCGTCGATGAAAGCCACGTCACCATCGGCCAGCTCGGCGCCATGTATCGCGGCGACCTTCGCCGCAAGGCGACCCTGGCCGAATACGGCTTCCGCCTGCCAAGCTGCATGGACAACCGCCCCCTCCGCTTCGAGGAGTGGAACGCCATGCGCCCGCAATCGGTCTATGTCTCGGCGACCCCGGGCTCATGGGAAATGGAACAGGCCGGCGGCGTTTTTGCCGAACAGGTCATCCGCCCCACCGGCCTCATCGATCCCCCGGTCGAAATCCGCCCCGCCACTCATCAGGTGGACGACGTCATCGACGAGATCCGCCAGACCATCAACAAGGGCTACCGCACCCTCTGCACGGTCCTCACCAAGAAGATGGCCGAAGACCTCACCGAATACATGCACGAGCAGGGCATTCGCGTGCGCTACATGCACAGCGATGTCGATACCATCGAGCGCATCGAGATCATCCGCGACCTCCGCCTCGGCGCCTTCGACGTGCTGGTGGGCATCAACCTCCTGCGCGAGGGCCTCGACATCCCCGAATGCGGCCTCGTCGCCATTCTCGACGCCGACAAGGAAGGCTTCCTCCGCTCCGAAACCTCCCTCATCCAGACCATCGGCCGCGCCGCGCGCAACGTCGACGGAAGGGTCATCCTCTACGCCGACAAGGAAACCGGCTCTATGGAACGCGCCCTCGCCGAAACCACCCGCCGCCGCGAAAAGCAGATCGCCTACAACCTCGCCAACGGCATCACGCCCCAGAGCGTCAAAGCCCGCATCAACGACATCGTCGACAGCGTTTACGAACAAGACCACGTCACGATATCAATCGGCAAAGGCAAGGACGGCAAAGAAAAGGTCGTCACCGGCGACAACCTCGCCACGGTCATCAAGGACCTCGAACGCGAAATGCGCGAGGCCGCGACGAACCTGGAGTTCGAGAAGGCCGCAAGGCTACGCGACGAGGTCAAACGGCTACGGGAGATGGAGTTGGATACGCTGTCGGGGGAAGTAGATTAGGGACCTGCAAATAGGCGTCGGCAGAGTCTGCGTCGCCTAGTCGTGAACGTACGCCTCAATTCCGTAGAACCGGTCCGAGACGAAGGGCACCGGCGACATACATAATACCAGAACTTGATCAAATGGACGGCGGTGAAACACCCGTTGGGTCTACAGGATTAAGTTTCGCACTTTTGCAGTGCCACGCACAGTCGTACACTTCCTTGCATCCACTAAAACAATGGATGACACTCCATATATTTTGTCTCAGACGGGTAGGCACAGCAATTTTCCTAATCTATCTCAAAGCGCCTTGCTAGCTGCACCTGTTGATGGCAGGT
>DATMSG010000099.1:0-3765 GCA_035565515.1 Devosia sp. | reverse complement strand
GAATAGGCGCGCCGTGGATTTGACCCCGATCAGCGCATCATCCTCGATATCCTGCAGCGCATAGAGCGTGTCATAGCCAATGACCCACAGGATCGTGCCGAAATAGACCAGCAGGATCGCCACTGAGAAACCACCGGTCTGGCTGCTCCAGCCCACCAGCGCGCCATAGGAAAAGGCGAGCCCCAAAAACGCCTGTGGCCACCAGGTCACCCGCTTCATGAAGGGATAGATCGCCACGAGGACCAGCGAAGCCACCCCGGCAATGACGGTGAAGCGGTTGAACTGGAACAGGACAATCGCGCCCAGCAACGCCTGCGCCACAAGGAAAATCAGCGCCTGCTTGGCCGTGAGCTGCCCTGAAGGAATGGGCCGCGAGCGGGTGCGCGCCACCTGCATATCGATGTCGCGGTCGACAATGTCGTTAAACGTACACCCCGCGCCGCGCATCAAAGCCGCGCCGACAAACATCAGGATGCAGGCAATCCAGTCAAAGCCCCGCGCCGGATTGGCCACCGCCGCCAGCGCCAACCCCCAGGTGCAGGGCCAGAACAGCAGCCAGATGCCGATCGGCCGATCCCACCGCGCCAGCCGCGCATAGGGCTTGAGCCAGTCGGGGGCGTAGCGATCCACCCAATTGCCCGATTGGGCATCGGCGACTGTGCCGGGGACGGGAGGGGTTTCATTGCTATTGGTCATCGCGCTCGCCAAAAACCACAAGGCGGATAGACCCGGCCTTGATCAAACGACAGCTTCAGTCCTAACTGCGCCGTGACAGCCAATCAACACACTTGCCCATGCCCCGCACCCACGCTTCCCTACCGCGCCTCCACATCGAACCCGACCTTGCCACCAACGCGCAACTCACCCTGGGCAAGGACCAATCGCTCTATCTCGCCGCCGTTTTGCGCAAAAGCGTGGGCGATGAAGTCGTGCTGTTCAATGGCCGTGACGGGGCGTGGCTGGCCCGCCTCGCCAGCGATTCCAAGAAATCGGTGACGCTCGATCTGCTCGAACAGATCGCGCCGCAGACCCGGGCTTCCGATCTTTGGTATGGTTTTGCCCCACTCAAGACCGAGCGGCTCGATTATGTGGTGCAAAAGGCCGTCGAGATGGGCGCCGGCGTCATCCAGCCCGTCCTGACCAAATTCACCCAGGTCAGCCGCCTCAAGCATGAAAAGCTGGTGGCCAATGCCATCGAAGCCGCCGAGCAATGCGAAGTGCTGAGCGTTCCCAAGGTCGCCACCGAGATCACCTTGGACCGCCTGATCGATGGCTGGACCACAGAACAAGGCGAACGCCGCCTGATCCTTGCCGACGAAAGCGCCGCCTCAGCCTCCCCCATCGAGACCCTCATAGCCCTCCGCGGCCAGCCGATCGGCGTGCTGATCGGCCCCGAAGGCGGCTTTTCCGACGACGAGCGCAGCAAGCTGCGCACTCAAAACTTCGTCATTCCGATCAGCCTCGGCCCCCGCATTCTGCGCGCCGACACCGCTGCCGTGGCCGCTTTGGCCGTGATTCAAGCGACCATCGGTGATTGGCGATAAAAGCCGATTGCTTTCGGCTTGCGCCTCGCTATGTTCGCGCCCAACAATGACCCCCTCATCGCAAGAGGACTTTAATGGCCGGCGCCGACACATATTCGCCCCTGATTGAATCGCGGGCCGACCTCATCGACGGCATGGCGCGGGGCAATAAGCCCGCCGAGCAATGGCGCATCGGCACCGAGCACGAAAAACACGTGTTCCACACCAATCCGCTCCGCCCCGTTGCTTACGAGGGTCCAAACGGCATTCGCGCCCTGCTCGACGGCGTTGCCGAACGCACCGGCTGGGAGCCCTTTTTCGACGAAGGCAATCCCATCGGCCTGTGGGACAAGGACGCGCATGGTGGCATTTCGCTCGAGCCGGGCGGGCAGTTCGAACTGTCTGGCGCGCCGCAGCCGGACCTGCATGCCACCGCCGCCGAGACCGCCGAGCATATGCGCGTGGTCAAGGAGGTCGGCGCCCCGCTCGACATTCATTTCCTGGGCCTGGGCGTCACCCCGCTCTGGAGCGTGCCCGAAATCGAGGTCATGCCCAAATCGCGCTATGGCATCATGGCGCCCTATATGGACAAGGTCGGCACGCTCGGCACCTCGATGATGTTCCGCTCCGCCACGGTACAGACCAATCTCGATTTTTCGAGCGAAGCCGACATGGTCAAGAAGTTCCGTGTCTCGCTAGCCCTGCAGCCGGTGGCCACGGCGCTGTTTGCCAATTCGCCCTTCGTCGATGGCAAGGATAGCGGCTATCTCAGCTTCCGCAGTCATATCTGGCTCAATACCGACAATGCCCGCACCGGCATGCTGCCCTTCGTGTTCGAAGAAGGCTTCGGCTTTGAGCAATATGCCGATTATGCGCTGGATGTGCCGATGTATTTCGTCCTCCGGGATGGCCATTACATCAACGTCGCCGGCGAAAGCTTCCGCGCCTTCCTCGAAGGCAAACTGCCGCAGCTGCCCGGCGAAAAGCCGACCCGGCGCGACTGGAACTACCATCTGGGCACCATCTTCCCCGAAGTGCGCCTCAAGCAATTCCTCGAAATGCGCGGCGCCGATATGGGCGACGAAAAATCCGTCACCGCGCTCTCGGCCTTCTGGGTCGGGCTGCTCTATGACGACGTCTCCCTCGAAGCGGCCTATGAGCTGATCCAGCCCTGGACCGACGAAGAACGCGAGCACATGCGCCGCGAAGTCCCCCGCCTGGGCCTCAACACCCCGCACGACCGCTCCAACCTCTACGACATCGCCGCCCAGGCCGTCGGCATTGCCGAAGCGGGCCTCGTCCGCCGCAACCGCCGCAACGCCAAGGGCCAGGACGAGACCATCCACCTCGCCCCGCTCGAAGAAACCATCCGCCTCGCCAAATCCCCCGCCGAACGCTGGCTCGAGAAATTGCACGGCGAATGGAATGGCGACCTGACCAGGATTTTCAAAGAAGCCGAGATGTAGTGCGGCCGACCCTCAGCTTTCACCGAGCCTCCCTTCTCCCCTTGAGGGAGAAGGTGCCCGAAGGGCGGATGAGGGGTCTCTTTCTGTGCTTCTGGCATGGGCGAGCGCAGTGCCCCTCACCCTGATCATTCTTCTGAACGAAGAATGATCTGCCCCTCTCCCTCAAGGGGCGAGGGGATTACATCGCGGCTCTCACACACCATCCCCACCCACCGCATCTCCCTCGGGCTCGACCCGAGGGCCATTCCCCACCCGGCACAAGCGGCGAGCGTCCCTCGGATCAAGTCCGAGCGAGACGCAGTGGTTGGGATAGATCGGGTTCCCCCCACCCCAAAACCCTTGCCTCCCCGCTTTATCTCGTGCATCACCCCGCCCATAGCGGCGGAGGGCAAAGCATGCGGGTTCTGGTCATTGGTAGCGGCGGGCGCGAACATGCCCTGGCATGGAAAATCGCCCAGTCGCCCAAGCTCACCAAACTCTTCATCGCGCCGGGCAATGGTGGCACCGCAGAGGTCGCCGAAAACCTGCCGGTCGATATCACCGACCATGACGCGGTAATCGCCCTCTGCCACCAGCACGCAATCGATTTCGTGGTCGTCGGCCCCGATGCCCAGGTTGTGGCTGGCCTCGGCGATGACCTCCGCGCCGCCGGGTTCGCCTGTTTCTGCCCCTCCAAAGCTGCCGGCCAGCTCGAAGGCTCCAAGGGCTTTACCAAGGCCCTCTGCGACGAGATGGACATCCCCACCGCCGCCTATGGCCGCTTTGACACTGAAGCC
>DATMSG010000098.1:0-3299 GCA_035565515.1 Devosia sp. | reverse complement strand
CGGGCGCAGGCGCGGTCTGGGTCACGGGCTGTGGCGTCGGCGCATTGGCCGGCGAGGGCGTCGGCTGGTCCTGCTCGGTATTGCCGGTAGGCTGCGCCAGTTCGGCCGGCTGGTCGCTTTCAACGATGGACGGCGTGTCGGTTTCGACCACGGTCGAGTCGAGCTGGCCGGCGCGGATATTGGAATATTCTTCGATGGGAACGAGGTCCACCGAAATGGACGCGGTGACAGGCGTCAGCGGCTCGGTCGATCCAAGAGAGATCAAACCAAGCACGATCAGCAACACATGCGCTGAAACTGAAACGGCGACGCCTGTACGCATGGCGAGGGCCTATTCCCTGCGCTCGGTGACGAGCCCGATCTTGGAATAGCCGGCAGCCGAGAGCAGGCCCATGACGCGCATGACGCTGCCATAATTGGCCGTGGTATCGCCGCGGAGGAAAATCCGGTCTTCCGGGGTCGCCAGGGCAGCAACGGTGGTCACGAGATTTGTTTCATCGACCGGCGTTTCATCGACATAGATGGCGCCTTCGGGCGTAACCGCAACGGTGATCGGCTGGGTCTGGCTCGGCATATCGGCGGCAGCCGATTGCGGCAGATCGACCGGCACACCGGCCGTCATCATCGGGGCGGCGACCATGAAGATAATCAGCAGCACCAGCATCACGTCCACCATAGGCGTGATGTTGATTTCGCTCATCACCGATTTCCGCCGTCCGCGGCGACGGCGTCCGCCGCCCCCGCCTCCGCCGGCTGATACACCCATGCCCATATCAGCGGCTCCGGGCTTCGAGCTGGCGGCTGAGAATGGTCGAGAACTCGTCGGCAAAGCCTTCGAGGCGCCCGATCATCTTGGCCGAGTCGGCCGAGAGCTTGTTATAGGCGATAACCGCGGGGATGGCGGCGACAAGGCCGATGGCGGTCGCAAAGAGCGCTTCGGCGATGGGACCGGCAACGACCGCGAGATTGGTCGAGGACGAAGCGGCGATATTGGTAAAGGCGTTCATGATGCCCCAGACCGTGCCGAAAAGGCCGATGAAGGGACCGGCCGAACCGACCGTGGCCAAAAAGCCCAGGCGCTTTTCCAGAAATTCGCTTTCGCGCGAAATGGCGACATCGAGCACTTTGTCGAGGCGCTGCTGCATGCCCACAAAGCTCGCCGCGTTCTGCTCGTGGCTGCGCTTCCATTCCTTCATGGCGGCGACGAAAACCGCGCCCATGCCACCGGAGGCTTTTTCGGACTGCTGCTTGTAAAGCTCCTCGAGCGACTGGCCGGACCAGAAGGTCTTTTCGAAATTGTTCATTTCCGCGCTGACGCGGCGATAGGCGATGGTCTTGTCGACAATGATGGCCCAGCACCAGACCGAGGCGCCCAGCAGGCCCAGCATCACCGACTTGACGACGATGTCGGCCGCCCAGAACAGTCCCCAAATGGACAGGTCGGCATGTGGAGCGGCCGCTCCCACTGCATCCATGACTTCCATGAAGTGATCCTTTCGGCCCGGCCCAAGCGCCCGGCCCCATGCTTTGTGCGATGGGGGCGGAATCTGTCAAAATTAAGAGAAATGCCCTGCAAACCGGGCTTCTCGGCCCAGCCCTTCGTGCAATCGTCCCTTTGACTCGATTATGGTGACCAAGTGGTTAATAAAGCGATTCCCGCAGCCAACTCGTTCAGGTTTCACCCTGTAACAGGGCCCGCAGCCCGGCAGGCAGGCGCACCGGACCGCCCGAAGTCTTGATGGCAACGACCAGAACACGGGCCTTTGTCAGTACCGTTTCTTCACGGATAATTGTCTGATCGAGCACGAGGCGAACCGGCGTCGCCTCGGCAACCTTGGTCTCGACGCTGAGAAGATCGTCGATCCTGGCGGCGCCGAGAAAGTCGATCTCCATCTTGCGCACGGCAAAGGCAATGCCCTCTTGGATCAGTTCGACATGATGAATGCCCAGATCGCGCAGAAATTCGGTGCGCCCCCGCTCGAAGAATTTGAGATAGGCCGCATGATAGACATAGCCGGAAAAGTCGGTGTCTTCATAATAGATCCGGACGGGAAAGCTATGCGTGCTCATGCGCGGCGCTCGTCATGGACCACATGGGCCTGCGTCTTGGGCAGATCGCGCAGGAACTTTGGCAACCAACCCGGCAGCAGGTTGAATTTTTCCAAGGCGTCGCCGGCAAGCGGCGCCCAGTGGAATTGCAGGTCGTGGCCCTCGTCCTGCCGTTCGAGCCAGGGTGAATTGCCGTTTGGCCCCTGCCCCGGCAGCGTCACGGCGTAGAAAAAGCCAAGCTCGTGAAAATCCTCGCCCTCGCGGCGATAAAAACTCTCCGAGGTGGCGATCATCGGCCCGATTTCGGCCGGCAGGGCGATTTCTTCGGCAATCTCGCGAGATAGACTAAGCCGGCTGTCTTCGCCCAGTTCGACCCGGCCGCCGGGGAGCATGGCATAATCGTCATCGTCCTCGCGGCAGATCAGGACGTGGTCCCCGGCGAGGACGATCCCGGCGACGCGAAAATTGAAGCGGCCTTCCCCAATGGGAAAGCTCAGGACATGGCGTGCGGTCATGCTTGACCTCCAAGCTCGATGAGGACGATTTCGGGCGCGGCGTCGAAACGCAGCGGCAGGCCGGAATGACCGAGACCCGCACCGACGATGAGATGCCGTCGATCTTCCACGATATGGCCGTGCAGATACCGCCGGCCAAAGCGCGAGGGCACGACTGGCGCAAGGCCGAAGAAGCGGATCTGGCCGCGATGGACATGGCCGGAAAGGGTCAGGGCGACGCGGGCCGGCACTTGGGGGAAAATATCGGGCTCATGGGCCATGAGGATGACGGGCGCATCGCCGCTCACCCGGGCAAGGGTCGCCTCGAGATCGTGTAGCGGCGTGCCGTCCTCGAATTCGGTGCATTGATCGCCGAGCCCGGCCAGCCAGAAGGTTTTGCCGTTCGAGGTCAGGGCAATGGCGTCATTGATGTGGACGGGAATGCCGGCCTCTTCGAGAGCCAGTTGTGCGGGAGGCCGGGCGAGAAAGCGATGCCGCTTGGCGATGAGGCGGGGATAATCGTGATTGCCCAGAACCGCATGGACACCGAGCCGCGCCTGCAAACGGGCAAGGCCGCGGGCCCAATCACCGGGCGGGACGGGCCGGCTGAAGCGGGGACCATCCTCGAAATCGCCGATCAGGAGGATGATGTCGGGGTTGAGCGCATTGGTTTTTTCGACAATGGCATCGAGAGCCTGAAGCCCGATCCACGGCTCGGAAAAATGAAAGTCACTGAGCATCACCAGGCGCAGCTTC
>DATMSG010000097.1:0-7063 GCA_035565515.1 Devosia sp. | reverse complement strand
ATTTGCGGGTGAGCATTTTTTGGTCCTGGTTTTTTGGGCGCGTGCGCCATCCTGCCCCCGGGGGAGCATGGAACGGGCCGGCGCAGGCGAGGGGGGGAGGGGCTAGAGAACTTTGGCGATGAATTCGCGGGTGCGCGGATGCGAGGGTTGGGCGAACAGGCGCTCGGGCGGGGCGACTTCGAGCACCTTGCCGCCTTCCATGAACACGACACGGTCCGCCACTTCACGGGCAAAGCCGATTTCGTGGGTGACGATGACGAGGGTCGTGCCGGATTTGGCCAGTTCCTTGATCACATCGAGCACTTCGCCCACCAGTTCGGGATCGAGCGCCGAGGTCGGCTCATCGAAGAGCAGCACCTTTGGCCGCAGGGCCAGAGCCCGGGCAATGGCCACGCGCTGCTGCTGCCCGCCCGAGAGATGGCGGGGATAGGCGTCGGCCTTGTCGGCGAGGCCGACCCGGGCCAGCAGGTCGCGCGCTTCGGCAATGGCCTGTTCGCGCGGCTCGCCACGCACCGAAACGGGGGCTTCGATGATATTTTCCAGCGCGGTCAGATGCGGGAAGAGATTAAAACTCTGGAACACCATGCCCACGGCCGAGCGGCGGCGGCGGATCGCGGGTTCCTTGAGCTCATAGAGCACATCGCCGCGCCGTTCGTAGCCGATCAGCTCGCCATCGATGCTGACCACGCCGGCATCGGCGCGCTCGAGGTGATTGATGGTGCGCAAGAGGGTGGATTTGCCGGCGCCCGAGGGGCCGATGATGGCGGTGACTTCGCCCGGCGCAATGGTCAGGTTCACATCGTCGAGCACGACATTGGTGCCGAAGCGCTTGTAGATGCCGTGAATATCGACCCGGCCATCGCCCACATTGCCGAGGGCGGTACTCAGCGGCTTGCGGGCAATGGGGGCGGCTTGTGCAATCGCGGCGGCGGGGCGGCGGGCAAAAAAGCGCAGGGCCCTGTCGATGGCGGTCGGGCCGGCCTCGCGGCGCGCGCCCTTGGCGAAATGCTGTTCGACAAAATATTGCACGCTGGTCAGGACGGTCATGATGACCAGGTACCAGACGGTCGCCACCATCAGGAGCGGAATGACTTCGAGATTGCGGCGATAGATCACCTGAACGGTGTAGAACAGCTCGGGCAGCGCCAGCACATAGACAATGGACGTCGCCTTGGCCAGGCCAATGATTTCGTTGAAACCGCTCGGCAGAATGGCCCGCATGGCCTGGGGCAGGACGATATGGACGCCTTGGCGCCAGCGGGTCAGGCCCAGCGCTGCGGCGGCTTCGTGCTGACCCTGATCGACCGACAGAATGCCGCCGCGGATGATTTCGGACGAAAAGGCCGCCTGATTGAGGCTGAGGCCGATCAGTGCCACGGCAAAGGGGCTGAGGGTCTGCACGGTATCGAACTGAGCAAACATGATATTGGTGAAGGGCACGCCGATATTGATGGTGGCGTAGAGATAGCCCAGATTGTTGAGCACCAGCAGCAGCACGATCAGCGGGATCGAGCGCAGCAGCCAGATGTAGCCCCAGGAGAGGCCCGAAAGCAGCGGCGACTTCGAGACCCGGGCAAAGGCCAGCACGCCCCCGAGCAGGAAGCCGATCACCGAGGCCAGGGCCGTCAGCAGCAATGTCCGCCCCAGGCCGACCAATACCGGCTCGGAAAAGAAGAACTGCGCGAAAACCGCCCAGCCCCAGCGCTCGTTGGTGAAGACCGAATGCAGCGAGATCGCGATGACGAAGGCGGCAAGGACACTGCCCACCACCCGCCAGGGATGGCGCGCCGGCACGACGCGGAGGCCCGCATGGTCCCGGGCGGACTTGCCTTTGAAGGATTGGATCTCCGGACCGACTTCAGTAACCGATGCCATGATGAACCTCTTAGTCTATCTATTTTATAGACATTAATTTGGAAGCATGGCGCATCGCAATGCGCTCTCATTCTGTGTTTGGGACGTTCGGGGACAATTTTGTCCCGCGCGCGCTAGGCTCTCAGGCGTTCGTTGCGTTCGCCCGCATGGGCGGCGAGGGGCTTTTCGAACGGCAGGACCTGAAGGGTTTCGGGGGCGGCGTTCACATCGAACAGCGCGGTATAACCGCTCTTGAGATAGAGCCTGACGGCTTCGGGCTGGCGGAAGCCGGTCGTGAGATAGACCCTGTTATATCCCTGGGCGGCAGCCCGGCTTTCCAGTTCGGTCAGCACGCGCTGCGCCAGGCCCTGGCGGCGATGGCCGGCATCGGTCCACATGCGCTTGAACTCGGCGGTGGTCTCGTCATAGCGCATGAAGGCGCCACCGGCGATGGGCTGCCCATCGCGCAGCAGCAGGATGAACGTGCCCTCGGGCTCGGCAAAGCGCTCGGGGGGATAGCGGTTCATTTCGACCGCGGCGCCGCCCTTTTCGAAATGGTCGCCATAGCGGGACTGATATTCCGCCGTCAGCTGCTCGATCAGCGGCCGTGAAATTTCGGCTATGGGCGAGGTGTAAACAAAGGTGTCGGCCATCTCGAACTCCGCGTGGATCATGCCGCATTGGCTGGCGGGTCGCGCCGGTCAGCCGGCGGCCCTGGCATCGGCCAGCGCATAACGGCTCTGGCGGAACGGCAGGCCGAGATGGTCGCGCAGGGTCTCGCCAAGCTGGTCGCGGCTGTGGCGGCCGCGCCGTTCGAGGATCGGCAGCACCTGGCTGTCGAAGTCATCGAGCCCGACGCCCTGCACGGCAAAGCCGAGCACGAAACCGTCCGCGGCGCCGGTATCGACCCATTCCTCGATCTTGTCGGCGATCTGTTCGGGCGTGCCGACGAACTCGCTGCGCGGGGTGGCCGATTCGAGCGCCACTTCGCGCAGGGTCTGGTTCTTTTCCCGGGCGATGCGCTTGATCCGGTCGGTACCGGACTTGAAATTATTGGCGCCCAGATCGCCCACATCGGGGAATGGCGCATCGAGGTCATATTGGGAAAAATCGTGGTGGTCGAAGAAGCGGCCGAGATAGGCAAGGGCTTCGGTAATGTTCACCAGGCCTCGAATTTCCTCGTATTTGCGCTGTGCTTCGGCCTCGGTCGAGCCCACGATCGGGCCGATGCCGGGCAGGACCTTGATCGCATCGGCACCCCGGCCATGGGCAACGGCGCTCTGCTTGAGCTTTCGGGTCAGTTCGCGATTTTCAACAATGGAGGCGGAATTGGCAAAGACCGCATCGGCATGCAGGCCCGCCAGGTCAATGCCGGCATCGGAGCCGCCGGCCTGGAAGAGCACGGTCTGCCCCTGGGGCGAGCGCTGAATGTTGAGCGGGCCCTCGGCGGAATGGAACCGGCCCTTGAAATCGAGGCGGTGCAGCTTGGCGAAATCGGCGAAGCGGCCGGTCGCGCGATCCCGCACGAAAGCATCGTCGTCCCAACTGTCCCAGAGCCCCTTGACGATCTCGATATGCTCGGCGGCGATCTCGTAGCGCAGGGCGTGATCGGGGTGGCTGGCGCGGCCATAATTGCGCGCCGAGCCCTCGAGCGGCGAGGTCACCGCATTCCAGCCGGCGCGGCCGCCGCTGATCAGGTCAATGGAGGCGAACTGCCGCGCCACCGTGAAGGGGTCGCTATAGGAGGTCGAGAGCGTGCCGACCAGCCCGATCCTGCTGGTGATGGCGGCAAGGGCCGAGAGCAGCGCGATCGGCTCGAACCGGTTGAGGAAATGGGGGATCGACTGCTCGTTGATATAGAGCCCGTCGGCCACGAAGGCGAAGGCTATGCCCGCCGCTTCCGCGCGCCGCGTGGTTTCGGCGATATAGTTGAAATTGACGCTGGCATCGGCTGGCACGCTGGGATGTTTCCAGGCGTTCATATGGCCGCCGGGGCCGTGCAGCATGATGCCGAAGGGAATGCGGTTCTTGCTCATTTGACAGCTCCGTTAGGCGGAAAGGGCGGTGGGAAGGGCGGGCCGGCGGGCAGCGGCGACCAGTTCGATGGCTTCGAGGCGGCTGTCGCCGGCATTGCCGAAATCAATGATGAATTCGTCCAGGCCGTATTGACCGGCGAGACGGTCGAGCGCCTCGACGATGTCGCGGCCGGTGCCGGCGAGGGCGCTCGATGGCCGTTTTTCCACCGTGTAGTCGGTGGTGCCGGCCTGGCGGGCATATTCGGCGGCCTGGGCCTCGCTGCCCACGGTGACGCTCTGGCCGCCCGCTAAGGTGACGCGGAAGGGGGTGAACGCGGCCGCCTGGGCCCTGGCATCGGCGGCTGAAGCTGCGACCACTGCCGCCAGCGCCACGATGGGAGAGCGGCCGGCGACATCGCGATAGGTGGAAATGGCCGCGGCCAGGACGGCGTCGTCGCCATTGAGGTGACGGGCAAAGACATAGTTCCAGCCCAAATCAGCCGCGAGCGCCGCGCTTTCGACGCTGGCGCCAAGCAGGAAGCGCTCCGCGGTTTGCGTGGGCAGGGGCGTTGCTTCCAGCCCTTCGGGGCGGCGGGCGGCGTCATGCCCCAGAAAACCGTCGAGCGCGTGCAACTGCGCGGCGAAATCGGGTTTGTGGGCGGGGTCGCGCCCGGCCTGCAGCGCCTTGGTCGAAACCGGAAAGCCGCCGGGCGCCTTGCCGATGCCGATGTCCACGCGGCCCGGCGCCAATGCCGCCAAGAGGTTGAAATTCTCCGCGACCTTATAGGGACTGTAATGCTGGAGCATGACCCCGCCCGAGCCGACGCGAATGGTTTTGGTCTGGGCGGCAAGGTAGGCCAGCAGCACTTCGGGCGAGGAGCTGGCGAGATCTCCGCTGTTGTGATGCTCGGCCACCCAGAAGCGCTCATAACCCAGCGCTTCGGCGCGCTGGGCCAGGGCAAGCGTGCGCGCCAGCGCCTGGGTCGTGGTCTCGCCGCGAACCACCGGACTTTTGTCCAGAACACCCAATGCGTAGCTCATTATCTTCCCGCCCGTTCGATCACTTTGGACGAGAACTATAAGTCTATCAATTTAATAGATAAATGGGAGGATGAGCTAAAACGCTGGGATTGAGCAGGCTTTTTCCGTTTCCGTGCGGCGGGGGCAAGGCTGATCTAAAGCTTCCGGCGGGCACGATGGTTTTTATGCGGGCGGCCCGGCGAAGGGGAAACGCCGGTGACGGTCTCGATCGCCGGGGCGGGCTTTCTACCACATGCTGGCTTTGGCGCGTTCGGGCCAGGCCTGGTCATAGGATTGGCCGCCGACCTGGTTTTCGCTGAGGGCGGCGAGAATCTGGCCGGGGCTCGGGAGCGTTGCCGGGTCGATATGGCGGGCCGGATTCCACAGTTCGGAGCGAATGATGGCCCGGGCGCACTGGAAATACAGTTCGTCGATAGCGAGGACGATGACCGAGCGCGGGGCCTTTTCGTCCACCGCGAAACTTTCGAGAAGGGCCGGGTCGGTCGAAAGATGGGCGCGGCCATTGGCGCGCATGGTGGTGCCGGAGCCGGGCAGAAGGAACAAAAATGCGCAGCGCGGATCCCTGACGATATTGCGCAGGGAATCGATGCGATTGTTGCCGCGGCGGTCGGGCATCATCAGGGTCTTGTCGTCGTGAACGCGGACGAAGCCGGCCTTGTCGCCGCGGGGCGAGCAATCGACGCCTTCGGGGCCGACGGTGGCGAGCGCGGCGAAGGGGCTGGCCTCGATGAGGCGGCGATATTCCGGCGTCATCGCATGGGCGACCTTTACCGTGGAGGCGGCGGCGGGGGCCGGCAGGTAGAGGGCTTCGAGTTCAGCGATGGATGAAATGATATGCCGGGACATGAAGACCTCTTTGGGGCGGGTGGGGAGCATCGGGAGCGGGCCGGTCAGTGCCTCGTGAAGGAACTGGCGCTGGCGGACGCGTGTAACTAAACCTATATCAACGGCATATGACAGTGCGACAAAGGAGTGATGCCATGGATGGCCATGCTTTTTCCGTGACCCGGACCGATGCCGAATGGCGGGAGCGTTTGACGCCTGAGCAATATTACATCATGCGCCAGCACGGCACCGAACGGCCGGGGAGCTGTGCGCTGCTGCACGAAACGCGGCAGGGTACCTTTTCCTGCGCCGGCTGCGATGCGCCGCTGTTTGCCTCGACGCTGAAATTCGAGAGCGGTACCGGCTGGCCCAGTTTCAACGACCCGCTGCCGGGGGCGGTGGAAAGCACGGTGGACCGCAGCCATGGCATGGTGCGCGAGGAAGTGCATTGCGCCACCTGCGGCAGCCATCTGGGGCATGTCTTCCCCGATGGTCCGCCGCCGACCGGGCTGCGCTATTGCATCAATGGCGTGGCGCTGAATTTTACGCCGGCGTGAATTTTGAGGCCCCGAACGCAAGTTCGGGGCTCTTTTACTTCTTCCCATCGGGGAGAGGAATAAGAAGATCACGTTCCCCTTGGCTTGGCGCGGCTGGTGGCCGGGGCGGCGATAGGATCGTCGGGCCAGGGGTGGCGGGGATAGCGGCCTTTGAGGTCCCTGGCGACGTCTTTCCAGCTACCGCGCCAGAAGCCGGGCAGGTCGCGCGTCGTCTGGATGGGGCGATGGGCGGGGGACAGCAGCACCAAAAGGAGCGGAATGCGGCCATTGGCGATGGCGGGGTGGCGGTCTAGGCCGAAGAGCTCTTGTACGCGGATTTCGAGTGCCGGGCCGTTTTCGGCGCTGTAGTCGATGGGCAGATGACTGCCCGAAGGGGCGGAAAAGTGGCTCGGCAGCAGGCGGTCGATCTCCTGTTTTTTGGCCCAGGGCAGAAGCGCGTCGAGGGCCTGGCCGAGGTGATCGGCGGAAATGGCGGAGAGGCGGGTTTCGCCCAGGATATGGGGCGTCAGCCAGGTGGGATCGGCGGCAAGGGCCGCGTCGGAGAGATCGGGCCAATCCTCGCCGAGGGTGTGGCGGAGAAAGGTGGCGCGGGCGCGCATGGCCTTTTGGTCCTTGCTCCAGGGCAGGGCTTCTGGGCGTTTTAGCGCGGCTTCGGCCAGCAGTTCGGCGGCGCGTTCGAGATCGGTAACCGGGGCGGGTTC
Organism: Devosia sp.; assembly: GCA_035565515.1. Lineage (GTDB taxonomy): Bacteria > Pseudomonadota > Alphaproteobacteria > Rhizobiales > Devosiaceae > Devosia. The sequence goes on along the minus strand of DATMSG010000097.1, from coordinate 70 downwards.
GTCGGCAAGGCGCAGGGCGTCGAGGCGGCGCTGGCGGCGGGCGCGGACGGCGCCGGAGGCCGGGTCGAAG
>DATMSG010000096.1:0-2608 GCA_035565515.1 Devosia sp. | reverse complement strand
TGGAAGCCGTAGGCTGGCGGCGACCACTCATTGCGCTGGCGGCGCGCCATTTCATAAGGGCTCAGTGGGTCCACTGCCTGCTGGTTACCCAAAAGGGCCGCTTCAAAAATCATTGCCGAGGGCAGGCTGCCCTCTGTCGCTAATATGCCTTGGCCGACCGGCGTGGCCGGCGGCTTGCGTTGGCTTTGTTGATCCCTATCGGAATCGTTCGGGTCTTCGCGCTTGTCCTGGCGAAGGAACCTCGGAAGATGCGGCGAAAAGGCGATACCCATGGTATCGGCCCTCGGCGCGATTCTGGCGCTCATGTTCCTGTCCTGGAGCCACAATTGGCCACTGCCAGGCTATGAAGCCTTTCCTACCTGTTCCTTTGTCGCGTCGGGACGATTTTAAGACACAGCTCTGCATTTTGGAGGGATTGGGTAACCATGGTTCCGGCCAAAGAAAAAGGGCCTCCGCTTCTGCGAAGACCCTGTGGCCGGTAGCGTTACTGGCGCCCCTTCTGGAGAGCTCGCCCTGACTTTGGATTAGGCAGAGCGCCGCGGCGATCTGCTCCTAAAGCGCGCGGTTGACCGCGATTCCTCGGGCGGAAGCCGCGCGTGGCAGCTTCACTTCGCCGCTGCGGTCATAGGTGCGGGTATGATCCCTGGCGCCAACCGTATCGGCAACGTCGCCGATCAGGTCTTCGGCAAGGGTTTTCGCCGTGGCGATGACGCGCAGGTTCTCGGCCATCTGGGTGGCGAGGGCGTCATGGTTCTTGTGCAGGCGGTCGAGCGAGATCGGTGCTTCGGCAACCAGGCGTTCGGTCTGGCGCTGCACCGAGCGGGCGAAGACGACATAGTCCTGCGCCAGCTGGGTTTTCTGGGCTGTCAGGCCTGCGGCATCACGAAAACGGCCGGCGCGGAGCAGGGTGGTTTCTTCGTTCATCATGGTGACGAGGGCCTGAAGCGCTGCCTCTGCCTGGGCGCAGAGTTCTTCGGCCGGCAGGCTGTCGAGAAACGCAATACGATCGGCTGCTGCGGACATTAACGGTACACTCCTGATGAACGCATATTATTGTTCTGGTTGGCTTCTTGCAGGGCGATCATGTCGCCCAGGATCTGGTCGGCGATGCCGAGGCCGCCGTTCTGCGCCATGGTATTGGCGAGCTGTTCGGCCTGTATGGATCGCCAGGTATCTTCACCAAAGCCGCCGCCAAAACCGTTTTCCGATTTGGCCGTGGCGAACATTTCCTTGGTGAGAAGATTGAGGAAGACGCCTTCGAGTTCTTCCGCCTGCTTCTTGAGCTTGTCGAGCTGGTGATTGTTGAGGCTGGTCTGGGTCTTTACGCCGTTGATCGCGGTTTCCATCACAGCACCTCGATCTCGGCCTGGAGGGCGCCGGTGGCCTTGATGGCCTGGAGAATGGCGATGAGGTCGCGGGGCGAGATGCCGAGCGCGTTGAGCCCGTCGACCAGTTCCTGCAAGGTTACGGATTCCTTGATCACTTGGAGGGCCGTGTCGGTCTGGGTCACGTTGAGGTCGGTATTGGGCTCGACCGCCGTCTGGCCCTGGCTGAAGGGCAGGGGCTGCACCACGGTCGGATTTTCGGCAATGCTGACCGTCAGGTTCGATTGCGCCACCGCCACGCTCGACACGCGCACATCCTTGCCCATGACGATGATGCCGCTGTTTTCGTCGATGACGATCTTGGCCGACTGGTCGGTCTGGATGATGAGTTGTTCGATATCGGTGAGAAGATCGACGATATTGCCGTTGAAATTGACCGGCAGGGTCAGGCGCACCGTGGCCGGATCTTCCGGCACCGCGGTCGGAGCACCGATAAAATCGTTGACCGCCATGGCGATGCGGCGGGCCGTCGTCAGATCGGCATTGCGCAGCGTCAGGCGCAGCGAATGCTGCGAGCCGAGCTCGAAGTCGATTTCGCGCTCGATCAGCGCGCCCGAGGAAATCCGGCCGGTCGTCGGCACGCCCGAAACGATGCTCGCCGCGTCGCCCTCGGCCCTGAAGCCGTTGATGGCGACCGGGCCCTGGGCAATGGCATAGACTTCGCCATCGGCACCGAGCAGGGGCGTCACCAGCAGCGTGCCGCCCTGAAGACTCTTGGCATTGCCGAGCGAGGCGATGGAAACGTCCATGCGCGAGCCCTGTGCGGCAAAGGGCGGCAGGCTTGCCGTCACCATTACGGCCGCGACATTGGCGGTGCGCACGTTCTCGCCCTGCGTATTCACCCCAAGCCGTTCGAGCATGGATTGCAGCGATTGCTTGGTGAAGGGCGAATTGTTCAGGCTATCGCCCGTGCCGTTGAGACCGACGACGAGGCCATAACCGACGAGCTGATTCTCGCGAATGCCCTCGACATCGACGATGTCCTTGATGCGGGCGGGAGCGGCGGCAACTTGGGCCAGAGGCGCTAGCGACAATGCTGCGCCGAGCGCTGCAGCAAGGCCTATGCGGAAGAATTTGTTCGGCATGTCTATCCCCGGTACGAAGCTGCACCATCCCCATGGCGCTGCGGTCGCAATCGGTAATGCCAGAAGCGTGCCAAATCGCGAAAATCTGCGTAAGTACCTGAAATAAAAAGGTAATGCCCCGAAGGCCGGGGTCTGGCT
>DATMSG010000095.1:0-3458 GCA_035565515.1 Devosia sp. | reverse complement strand
GCCGTCATCGCCCACCACATAGGGGATGGCGCTGTCGATGCCCTTTTCGGCGAGCACGCGGCCCGAATTCATCCAGATCTCGAAGTCGTCGAGGCCATGGCCGGGGGCGGTGTGGACGAAGCCCGTGCCGGTATCGTCGGTCACGTGGTCGCCATCGAGCAAGGGCACATCGAAAGTGTAGCCCCCGCCAAAGCCGCGCAGCGGATGGGCGCAGGCGGTGATGGTGCCGGGGTCGACATCATGCAGGCGGGTGGAGCCGGTGACCTTGGCCTTGGTGAAGACTTCGGCGGCCAGATTATCGGCCAGCACATAGCGCTCGCCAGTGGTCGCCCAATTGCCTTCGGGGGCCTCGGTGATTTCGTAGAGGCCATAGCTGATCTTACTGGAATAGCTGATGGCGCGGTTGGCGGGGATGGTCCAGGGCGTGGTGGTCCAGATGACGACAAAGGCGCCATCGAGGCCGCGGATGGCATCGGCGCTGGCGGCAAAGCCGTCTGCGGCCTTGGTATCGACATTGGCCGCGGCGCCCAACACCGGGAATTTCACCCAGATGGTGTCGCTCTCGTAATCGGCATATTCGATTTCGGCTTCGGCCAGAGCGGTGCGCTCGACCACCGACCACATGACGGGCTTGCTGCCGCGATAGAGCTGGCCGGACATCGAGACCTTCATCAGCTCGCGCGCGATCTGCGCCTCGGCATCAAAGCTCATGGTGAGATAGGGCACGTCCCACTCTCCCAGGATGCCCAGGCGCTTGAATTCCTCGCGCTGGATATCGACCCATTGCTCGGCAAAGGTGCGGCATTCCTGGCGGAATTCGATGATCGGAACGTCGTTCTTGTCCTTGCCCTTGGCGCGGTACTGCTCTTCGATCTTCCATTCGATGGGCAGGCCGTGGCAGTCCCAGCCGGGGACATAGGCAGCGTTGTTACCCAGAAACTGCTGGGACCGGCTGATCATATCTTTCAGCGTCTTGTTGAGCGCGTGGCCGATATGGATATTGCCGTTGGCGTATGGGGGGCCGTCATGCAGGGTGAACAGGGGCCGATCGGCCGCCTGCTCGCGCTGCCGCTGGTAAATGTCCATGTCTGCCCAGCGCTTGAGCCAGACGGGCTCGCGCTCGGGCAGGCCCGCGCGCATGGGGAAAGCGGTTTCCGGGAGGAAGAGCGTCGACGAATAATCGGTTTCGGCGGCGCCCGCAGCAGTATCGGTCATGGGGTAAGCAATCGCATGGGAAGAAGTGGCCGCCTTTTAGCAAGGCGTGGGCGATGGGGCAAAGGATGATTTTGGGGGGCTTTCCTTCTCCCCTTGAGGAAGAAGGTCGGCGCTAGTCCACAAACCCCAGACGCGCATCGAGCGGGCTAATTGGCTTGGCCTCGGCAATGCAGGTGCGCGCCCGGCGGCTGTCGCGATCCATGGCGACGATCAGTTCGTCCAGGCCGGAGAACACTTCCTGGCCGCGGATGTGGGCGATGAGCGCGACGGAAATGGTCTGGCCGTAAATGTCGCCGGAAAAATCGAACAGGTGGGTTTCAAAGGGCGGGCGCTGATTGTCGAACATGGGTTTGCCGAAGGCGGCGACGCCGTCGAGGAGGCGATCGCCTAGGCGGGCACGGACGGCGAAGACGCCTTGGGCGAGCTGGAAGCCGGTGGGGACGGCCATGTTGGCGGTGGGATAGCCCAATTCGCGGCCGCGCTGGTCGCCCTGTTCGACCACGCCTTCGAAGAACCAGTGATAGCCCAGGAGGCGATTGGCAGCGGTGACGGCGCCTTCGGAGAGAGCAGCGCGGATGCGCGAGGAGGAGATGGGTTCGTCGCCCTCGTCCATCAGGCCCAGGGTTTCGACGGCAAAGCCGAGGCGGTCGCCTTCGGCCTTGAGGAAGGTGGGGGTGCCGCGGCGCTGCCGGCCGAAATGAAAATCGGTGCCGACGATGACCCCGGTGACGCCCAAGGCATCGACGAGGAAGCGGGAGACGAAGTCCTCGGCCTCGATCTGGGAGAAGGCGCGGTCGAAGTTCAGAATAGCGATGGCGTCGAGCCCCAGGGCTTCAGCAAGGCGCGCCTTGGCATCGCCCTGGGTGAGGCGGAACATGAAGGGGGCGGGCGCAAAGACATCGCGCGGATGCGGCTCGAAGGTGAGTACGACGGCCGGCACGCCGGCCTGGGCGGCGCGGGCCTTCAGCACTTCGAGCACCGATTGGTGGCCGCGATGGAAGCCATCGAAATTGCCGATGGCGACATAGGCGCCGCGCAGGGAGGCGGGGACGGCGGCCAGATCGGAGAGGCGGAGAAAATCGGGCACGGCGATTACCAGGAGAGGCGCGGCAGGAAGCCGGCCAGATGAGCGCGGCTGGGGGCGACAAGATCGGCAATGGCCTGCGGATCGGGCTTACCGAAGGCGTCGAGTTCGGCGGCGTGGATGGAGCCGGTGATGAACAGCAGATCGAGCCCGAACTGGGCGGCACCGGTGGCGTCGGTGCGCACGCTATCGCCGATGGCGAGGACGCGGGACTTGTCGAGCTTGCGGCCGGCAGCGACTTCGGCGAGGCGGAAGGCTTCCTCGTAAATGGGTTGATAGGGCTTGCCGGCCATCAGCACCATGCCGCCCATGGCGGCGTAGAGATCGCCCAGAGCGCCGCCGCAATAGATGATCTTGTCGCCATGCTCGACCACGCGGTCGGGATTGGCGCAGATCATGGGCAGCTTGCGGGCGAGCCAGAGCTTGGCGCGCTCGCGATACATTTCGGGGGTGTCTTCATCGGTATCGAGATCGGTGACCACGACCACTTCGGCCTCTTCGGGACCGGTGCGGCGGACATTGAGGCCTTCGTAGAGCGCGTCATCTTCGGTGGCGGGGCCAACATGGTGGATGGCGCGGCCGGAATATTTGACGATCATGGTGCGGGTGGCGTCGCCCGAGGAAACGATGGCGTCATAGGCTTCGCGCACGACGCCCAGATCATCAAGCAGCTCAACGATGGGGCCGGATGGCCGGGGCGCATTGGTGATGAAGACGGCCTTGCCCCCTGCCCGGCGGAATTCGGCCAGCGCTTCGACGGCACTGGGGAAAGCGGCGACCCCGTTATGCACCACGCCCCAGACGTCGCTGAGGACGGCATCGTAACGGCCCGCCAGATCGGAAAGACCGGCGATGTTGGGTATGGTCTGGGTCATGGCAGGGATCCGGCGCGGTGGAGGGCACGTCCTATGTGGCAGCTTGGGGCGCAGGATCAAGCAAAAAGCGGCGCGGGGCGGGTTTGCAATGGGTGCAGGGAGGCGCCTAGACCTCGACGCGCTGGCGGGTGACCTGGCGGAGGGGTTCGGTCATGAGGTCGGGGCGGATGGGGCCGGGGCTGGCGATGTAGGGGCCTTGCACCAGGGTGATGCCGGTATCGAGCAGTTCGACAATCTGGGCCTCTCCGGCAATGCCGGTGGCGAGCAGGGTGACGTCGAAGCGG